>JBFKGW010000268.1:0-4569 GCA_041633145.1 Alphaproteobacteria bacterium | reverse complement strand
TCTGCGGTCCGACTTGCGTCGTGCCACTGGCACGACGGTTCGTCCCGCAGCCCTCCCCCCTTGAGGCGGAGGGATGGGGTGGGGGTTTGCGCTGCGTTAGCGGCGCTAGATTGAGTCGGCCACCTCCAGCAAGATCCGCGTGATATCGTCCGCCGCCGTGATCATGGCGTCGTGGCTGGTCTCCAGCACATGCGTGCGCCAGCTGGGATCGGCCTCGGCCTCGGCCAGATAGCGGTCGAAGGTGGAATTGCGATAGCCGGTGGCGCGGATATAGGTACGGTTGGTGATCGCCTCATGCGCGCCGGTCAGCCGCGCCTTGTCCTGGAACGTCTTGGCCGACTGCGGCGTCATCTTAGCGGCGATCCACGCCGCGTCGTCCGGGTCGGTGACGCCGATCAGCTCGGGCGCCGGCGGCGGCATCTGCCAGGCGTCCGCGGACTCGGCCAGCTCCTGCTCGATCATCTCGCGCCGCCAGTCGGGTAACAGATCGTTCTGCGCGACCCCGTCGGCCGCGATGAAGGCGTTCTGGTAGACCAAAGCGGCGATACGGTCGGGCATGCGGTCGGCGACGCAGGTGGTAACCATGCCGGCGTAGCTGGCGGCGATCAGGATGACGTTGTCGAGGTCCTCCCATAGAAGCACGTTAGCGATGTCGGTGATGTTGAGCTCGAGGCCAACCTCGGGCGACAGCAGATGGCTGCGCTCGCCGAAGCCGGTCATGGTCGGCGTGTAGACCTCGTGCCCCACCGCCCGCAGACGCGGCGCCACCCGCGCCCAGCACCAGCCGCCGTGCCAGGCGCCGTGCACCAAAACGAAAGTCGACATCAGTTCCTCCCCACCGGTGATTTGTTGCTATGGTTGGGCCCGAGTATACGCTAATCGGCAGCGAACGACGGGGATCGATCATGCAACTGGAAGGGAAAGTCGTCATCGTCACCGGCGGCGGCCGCGGCCTCGGCCGCGCTTATATCGAAGCGCTGGCGCGCGAGGGGGCGGCGGTGGTCGCCGCCGACATCCGCGACACCAACGACACAGTAACCGCGATCGAAGGCGCCGGCGGCAATGCGATCGGCCTCTCCCTCGACGTCGCCGATATGGCGAGCTGCCAGGCCATGGCCGACGCGGCGCTGGACGCGTTCGGCCAAATCGACGCCTTGGTCAACAACGCCGCGCTCTACGGCGATATTACCGGCGGCCGCTTCGACCAGCTGTCTGAGGATCAATGGGACCGGGTGATGACGGTCAACGTCAAGGGCATCTGGCACTGCTGCAAGGCCTGCGTGCCGGCGCTGCGCGAGGCCGGTGGCGGCTCGATCATCAATATCTCGTCGCTGGCGGCGACTTACGGCATGCCCTACGCGCTCGACTACGCCACCTCGAAGGCGGCGGTGATCGGCCTCACCCGCTCGCTCGCGCGCGAGCTGGGCCGCGACTGGATCCGCGTCAACGCCGTCGCGCCGAGCGCCGTTTTGACCGAAGGCACCGACGAGTTCATGGGCGAGAAGCGCGACCGGGCGCTCGAGGTGATCGCCGCCGGCCAGAGCCTGCAGAGCAACCTGGAGACCGGCGACATGGTTGGCACCATCATTTATCTCGCCTCCGATGCCAGCCGGTTCGTCACCGGCCAGACCATCATGGTCGACGGCGGCACGGTAATGCTCTAGCCGATGAGCGGCATCGTTATCGGCGCCGTCCTGCTCGGCGCGCTGTTGCACGCGTCGTGGAACGCGCTGGTGAAGGCCGGCGGCGACCTTTGGCTGACGACGGCGCTGATCGCCGGCTTTTCCGCGTTTTTCGCGCTGGCCGCCGTGCCGTTCCTGCCCCTCCCACTGGCCCACCACTGGCCCTGGATTATCGCCTCGGGGCTGCTGCACCTGACCTATTTCACCCTGCTGGTGATCGCTTATGGCCACGGCGATTTCGGCCGGGTCTATCCGATCGCCCGGGGCACCGCGCCATTACTGGTGTTCGCCGCCGCCGGCCCATTCCTGGGTGAAACCCTGTCGGCCAGCACAGCCTTTGCCGTCGTGGCCATCGCTATCGGCATCCTAAGCCTGGCTTGGGAGCGCGGACTGCTCGCCGGCGGTCACGGCAAGGCGGTGGTCTATGCACTGCTCACCGGCACCGCCATTGCCGCCTACTCGCTGGTCGACGCAGCCGGCATCCGTGTGATGACCGCAGACGTTGCCAACGCGACGGTCGCCTATCTCGCCTGGATCATGATTGTCGCCTGTGTGCCGTTTGTCGCGATCGTTAGCTATATGCGCTGGGGCCACCTTGGATCCTATCTGCGCACTTATGGCGGGCACGGCGCTGCCGGCGCGGCCTTTGCCTTAGCCGCCTATGGCCTGGTCCTGTGGGCCTACGCGCAAGCGCCCGCCGCACCGGTCGCGGCGTTGCGCGAAACCGGCGTGATTTTCGCTGCCCTGATCGCCACCTTGGTGCTGGGCGAGAAGTTCGGCCGCCGGCGGGTGCCGGCCGCGGTGCTCGTCGCCGCCGGCGCGGCCGGGCTTCATTTGGCAGCCTAGGTCGGGATTGGCGGCAGAAATACCGCCATGAACGGCTTGAAAGAGCCTGGCCCCTTTGCAAGATTCCAATCGAACTTAGATTTATAATAGTTAGGCTCGGAACCAGGACTGTTTTCGAGCCCAAACAAATCATGAAGCAATTTTAGGTGGATACGATGGGATCTGAACCGTCTCTGAAAATCTTCGACTTCCGCCGTGTCGATAAGGCAGACGAGTTCGAGGACATTCCGATCCTCGACATCGGGCCGTACCTGACCGGCGAGCCCGGCGCCCGCGAGGCGCTGGCCGACAATATCCGCTTCATTCAGGAGACCATCGGCTTTTACGTGATCGTCAATCACGGCATATACCGCGAGCTATTGGATAACGCCTACGGCGCCTTGCAGCGCTTTTTCGCCCTGCCGACGGAGGAAAAACTCAAACTCAAATTCGGCGAGACCTCGGTTGGCTATATCGCACCCAAATCGACAGTCTATGTGACCTCGAAGATCAACGAGAACACCAAGCAGGACTTGAACGAGACCCTGGTGACGGTGCTCGATCGCCCGGACGATCACCCCTACCTCAAGCAGGGGTTGCGGTTTGTCGGCCCAAATAAGTGGCCGGAGAACCTGCCCGGCTTTCGCGAGGCCATCGTCGACTTCCAAAATGCCATCGTCGATCTGGGCCGCAAGATGGTGCCGCTCTATGCGCTGGCGCTGGAGAAACCGGCGGATTACTTCGACCGCTATTTCGACGAGCCGATCGTGTGGACCCGCAATTCCCATTACCCGGCGGTCGAGCCGGAAGACAACCAGTTCGGCATTTCGCCGCACAGCGACCACAGCTTCTTGACGTTGTTGCCGTTGTCCGATGTGCCGGGCCTGCAGGTCCTGACCCGCACCGGCAAGTGGCTGCCCGCCAATCCGGTGGCCAACGGCATCATCGTCAACACCGGCGAGTTCCTGAACCGCTGGACCAACAACCGGTTCATCGCCTCGCCGCACCGCGTCGTGCCGCCCGAGCACGACCGCTATTCGATGGCGACCTTTATCGATCCGGCGCCGGACACCATTGCCGAACCGCTCGACACCTGTTGCGGGCCGGATAACCCGCCGAAGTACGAGCCGGTCAGCATGATCGACTATGTCTGCTGGTACATCGACCGCAACTACTCGACCGATTTCGGCGGCAAGCAGGAAGGCATCACGCCCGGTACGGAACTCAGCGCGTAACTTGGCGTAATCTAGTACAGCTCGTTGACGTACTCGTCGGCTAGCCGCTCGTCGATCGCCTTGCCATCGACCCCGTACCAGTCCTGATTGATCTGGCCTAGCGTCGGGAAGTCCTTGCGGTCGATCTGGGCTTCCGGATTCCATAGATCGGCGCGGATGATCGCCTTGCCGCAATGGATATAGACGTCGCGGATATCGACCACCAGCGCGGCGCGCGGCAGTTTGCCCTTGGCTGCCATCGTCGCCAGTAGCTGCGGATCGGTGGTCAACCGGGCGCGGCCATTGACGCGCAGTACTTCGGCCATCCCCGGCACCATGAACAACAGGCCGACTTCGGGGTTTTCCATGATGTTATGGAACGAATCGGTGCGCCGGTTGCCGGGCCGGTCGGGAATGGCGATGGTGGTGTCGTCGAGCACCCGCACGAAGCCGGGCGCATCGCCGCGCGGGCTGGCATCGGCCGGGCCGTCGTTGGCCGCCGAGGTGGAAAGCACCAAAAACGGCGACAGCGCGATGAAGTGTTTGCTGTGCTCGTTGAGTTTCGGCAGCTCTTTACGGCTCAAATGGCCTTTGGGCTGGCCGTAATGAACCTCTAGCGCTTCGCGCGTCGTGATATCGCCATCGGGCATTGTGCCGTCCTTTG
The DNA here is from genome assembly GCA_041633145.1 of Alphaproteobacteria bacterium. Classification (GTDB taxonomy): domain Bacteria; phylum Pseudomonadota; class Alphaproteobacteria; order UBA6615; family UBA6615; genus JBFKGW01. The sequence goes on along the minus strand of JBFKGW010000268.1, from coordinate 184 downwards.
CGTCGTAGCGGTTTTCGCAGCATCGATTGTGACCAATCGTCGACGCGAAGGCCACTTTCTTTATGCTTTGGGTGGTATATCGGCGCGCAGTTCACAACGCGCGTCAGCGCGCCGCTGTGGACTTGAGCGCAGGCTAACTATCGGTCTTAATCCCTGCCTTTGGCGCCCGGCCGCCCGGTCGGCG
>JBFKGW010000267.1:0-4571 GCA_041633145.1 Alphaproteobacteria bacterium | reverse complement strand
TCGCGACGACGCATTGGAATTTCAGACCACGGTTGGCGATGTTCGTGAGGGCGATTTCGCGGCTGACATCGACCGATGGAGTCCTCTCGCCGAGCAAGGAAACGCCAATGCGCAGTACAAGCTTGGCGTGATGTACGCCAACGGACGTGGCACACAGCGTGATTTCATCGAAGCGTATAAATGGTTGAATATTGCCAGCGCGCGCGGCGACGCGCGAGCTATCGCCGGCCGTGACGCGGTCGCCCGTAGAATGACGCCGACGGAAATCGAGGCGGGGCAAAAGCTTGCTCGCGAGGCGTTTGCGGCGAGCGGCAGCCAGTCAGGAGCGGGCGGGGTGCCGGCTCGTATTAGAGAAATGCGGCCGCGGGACCTGGTTCGCGAAGCACAGAGTTTGCTGCATGCGCACGGGTTAGATGTCGGTCTTGCAGATGGCATCCCCGGCGCGCGTACCCGCGCTGCCGTGAGCCAGTTTGAGCGTCGGGAGGGGCTGCCGGTGACCGGCGAAGTTACCCCTGAACTCGTCGCGCGCTTGGAGCGGACCGATCTGCCGCGGCGCAGCCGTAGCATCAAACCGCAGCCGGCGTTGGTACGAGCAGCGCAGACCGCGCGGACAACGCCGGCGCCGCGCCGCGCCGCGCCTGCGACCGAATGTGATAATCTGGCCGCACATCCGTCCACGAAACTTGGTAGCGGCGTTGTCTTCGCGCGTATCGATGCCGCCCGCGCCATTGCGGCCTGTAAGCAAGCGATGGCGCAATACCCCGACGAATTGCGTTTCCAGTTCCAATTAGCGCGCAGCCTGCACAAGGCCGACCGGCACAGCGAAGCGGTTTCGCTCTATAGCAAAGCTGGCAATCAAGGCTTTGCGCTGGCGCAGCGCAGCATCGGCTTCATGTACGCAAACGGCACCGGCGTCGAACAAGATCTCACTAAGGCGGCGCGCTGGTTACGCCAGGCGGCCGAACGGTGTGACGCGGACGCGCAATTTGCCCTTGGGACGATTTATGCCAAGGGTCAAGGGGTGGATAGGGACGAGACGGAATCGCTTCGCTGGTTCCGCGTCGCCGCTGCACAAGCCCATCCGGACGCGCGCGATCGCCTCAACGCGTTCGCCAACAGCAGAGAGACGGTCACCCTCGGCAGCCGCCAAGCCGGAGCCAGCGCGGACGACGCCGCGCTGCGCGCCCAGCAGCAATTCGAGCCAGGCGACTACACCGCGACACGCCATATCGATCGGCTGCTCGCCAAGCAGGAACCCGACGTGACGAAAGCGTTCGAGAGCAAAGATTATGCGGCTGCTCTTGAGACGCTGCGCCCGCTCGCCGAACAGGGCACGGCGCCAGCGCAAACCCTGCTCGGTTATATGTACAGGGCGGGATTGGGTGTCGAGCAAAGCGATTCCGAGGCGGTCGAATGGTATCGCAAAGCCGCCGATCAAGACGATCCGGACGCGCAGTTTTTACTCGGCTACATGTATCAACGCGGCTACGGCGTGCCGCAGTATTACGCCCGAGCGTTGCAGTCGTATCGGAGTTCGGCGAACAACGGAGTTGGCGCGGCACGGGTCGCACTGGGCGTCATGTATGACAATGCCCAGGGCATCGCGCGCAATCGCGACGAAGCGTTGGCGCAGTATTTTGCGGCCGCCGAGGCTGGTTTCGCCGGTGCGCAACACAACCTCGCCGCCGCCTATGAAGCGGGTGACGGCGTCCCACGCGATCTGGAAGAGGCCCTGAAGTGGTATCGCCTGGCGGCGGCCCAGAATTTCGCCCTGTCCCAGAACAGATTGGGCGAACTCTACGATCAGGGCAGGGCGGTGCAGCGCGATCACGACGAGGCGGTGAAATGGTACCGGCTTGCAGCGGAGCAGGGCCTGCCCGATGCACAGTTCAATCTTGCGAAGAGCTACGCCGCCGGCCGCGGTGTATCACGCGACTCTGCCGAAGCGTTTAAGCTGTACACGCAGGCCGCCGAACGGGGACACGCGGAGGGTCAGGTCAGGGTCGCGATCGCTCATTTGAAGGGTCGCGGTGTCGCGCGTAGCGCACGCGATGCAGCGGCTTGGCTACAGCGCGCGGCGGCGCAGTGCAACGCCGATGCGCAGTATGAACTCGCCACTCTGTACCGGCTCGGCCAGGGCGTACCGAAGGTTTCGGCGGCGGAGGAGTTGAAATGGCTCAAGCTCGCTGCCGAGCAAGGCCATGCCGACGCGATGCAAGCGCTCAGCCGTCGCTATGCCGAGGGAGACGGCGTCCAACAGGACACGACGAAGGCGCTTAAGTCGATGCAGCGAGCTGCTGAACTCGGCCAGGCCGACGCCCAGTTCCAACTCGCCGAGACCTATGCCAGCGGCGGCACCGAAATCTCGCAAGACTATGCGATAGCCGCGCAGTGGTATCAAAAGGCGGCACAGCAAGGAAACCGCGACGCGCAGTACAAGTTGGCCGGACTCTATCGGGAAGGCCTGGGCGTCGCGCGCAGCTATGTCGAGGCAGTTGCATGGTACCTGCAGGCGGCGCAAGGCGGCGACCCGCGGGCGCAATACAGTCTTGCGACGGCCTATCGCCTCGGCGCCGGCGTCGAACCCGATCTCGCTGAAGCCGTCAATTGGTATCAACAGGCGGCTGCGCAGGGCAACGCGGGCGCTCAGCGTGATCTCGGCCTGCAACACTTGCGCGGCGAGGGTGTCTTGCAGGACTTTGTCCAGGCTCGCCTGTGGCTCAGCCGCGCCGCCGCCCAGGGCGACGAGGCAGCCGCGAAGGCGCTCGAGCGGCTGGCGAAAAAGATGACGCCAAACCAAATCGCCGAAGCAGATCAGCTGGCGACCGGTCGCAACGATCAAGACGGATAACGGACGCCGCGAATTTGGCGGGAAGTCAGTCCGCCCGTCCGCCAGTCAGGTATTTTGCTTAATTGCGGCGCGTCTGTAGGCATTTTTCGATTGATCTTTGCTGACGCGATGCGTAGCATCTCTCTTGCGCCGATTTGATCGACCAGCTTGCGGGCGCGTTAAAAAATGCAGCTAAAGAGGGAAGCACCGGCCCCGCCGGACGCCGCCCAGCATAGCTGTGGCGGCTATTTTTTCCGCCACACACAGACCGACGGCCCGCAAGCCCCTGATCCGATTGGCGTTGAAAAACGCAATCGGAGTGAGAGGGCACAGATCATGACCACAGCAAAATTACAAAAGCAGGTACCGTTCGATACTGGCGAATTTTCCCAGTTTGAGCACAGCGGATGGCAGCGCACGGCCAATGGCTGGCTGCAACATTTCGAAACTGTCTCGACCCAAGCGATCGGCGTGTTGCTCGACGCGGTGGAAATAACCGCCGACGGCTCAAATGCCGGGCGGCGGGTACTCGATATTGCGACCGGACCTGGATACGGGGCCGGCGCGGCGGTGCGGCGCGGCGCCGAAGGCTACGGCGTCGATTTTTCGTCTGCCCAGGTCGAGTTGGCAAAACGCAAATACCCGGAAGCGCGATTCCACGTCGCCGATGCCGAAGACCTGCCCTTCGAGGACGACTACTTCGACGCGGTAATCATCAACTTTGGCCTGTTACATTTCGCCAATCCTGATCAGGCGCTGCGCGAGGCTTACCGCGTGCTGCGGCCGGGCGGCCGGCTGGCCTCTACCGTTTGGGCATCGCCGCCGCGCGTCGTCGGGTTCGATATCGTCCAGCAAGCGATCGCTGCCCACGGCGACCCATCGGCCGACATACCCGCAGGCCCGCCCTATTACCGGTTCGCCGATGCGGCGGAAAGTCGGCGGACGTTGGCGGCCGCCGGATTCAAAGGCGTGCGGGTACGCGAAGTGCCGCAGATCTGGCGTCTCACCGATCCCGATCATGTGTTGATTGCGATCGCCGACGGTACGGTACGTTCCGGTGCGCTGTTTCGCGCGCAAACACCATCGGCTCGCTGCGCCATTGCCGTGGCGGTGCGCGACGCGGTGCAGGCTTACCAGAACGACGGCGTAATCGAGTTACCGATGCCGGCGGTGCTGTCCTCGGCGACCAAACTGGTTTAGCGCAGCGCGTAATGGATGCTGAGGTTTGTCACGCCGCCATGCGGTCGAGTTCTTTGCGCAGGTGTTTTAGCGCTGGGGTGACAATGGCGACGAAATGGGCTTCCCGGAGGCGACGCTGAGCCGGCGACTGGGTAAGGTAACCGCGCGCGCCGGCGTGTAGCAGCGCTGAGGAGGCGGCGCGCAGCGACAGGGTCGAAATATCGGCCCTGGCCTGCAGCACACGCCGCATGTAATCGGCCGATTGCTCGGTTGGCGTGGCCGCCAGGTCGCGGACTGTCCCTTCGACGGCGTCCAATTCCGCAGTCAGGTCGTCAGGCCGGTCGTCCAGATAACGATTGACGTGCGCCAAAGTGCGATCGGCGCGCCGCATCATGTCGATGCAAGCGCGCACCAGGCCGATCCCCATGCCGGCCTGGAGCAAAACAAATCCGGCGCGGATCCGTCCCACCATCGCCTCGGCGGGGTCGGCGAGCAGGTGAGTGTCGGGCACGAAGGCTTCGTTGAAGCGAACCGCAAAGGTCCGGGTACCCTCCAGCGCCGT
>JBFKGW010000266.1:0-4580 GCA_041633145.1 Alphaproteobacteria bacterium | reverse complement strand
GCGCGCGCCGAACGGCGAGACCACATGGGCGCTGTCGCCGACGAAGAAAATGCGGCCATGGCGAAACCGTTCCATGCGCCGGCAGGTGAAGGTGTAGACCGAGGTCCAGACGATCTCGAACTCGATATCGCCCAGCATGCGTTTGAGGCGCGGTATCACGTTTTCGGGCTTGCGCTCCTCGTCGGGGTCGGCGTCCCAGCCGAGCTGCATATCGACCCGCCACACGCCGCCGGCTTGCTTGTGAAGCAGGGTCGATTGGCCGTCGAAGAAGGTGGGATCGAACCAGAACCGGCGCACCGCCGGGAAATCCACCTCCATGCGGATATCGGAGATTAAAAACCGGTCCTGAAACACCCGGCCCTCGAAGTCGAGGCCGATCGCCCGGCGGATCTGGCTGCGCACGCCGTCGCACGCCAGCAACCAATCGCATTCCAACGTGTAGCCGCCCTCCGGCGTGTCAACTTCGACCGCGACGTGATCGTCGAACACAGCGACATCGCCGGCCTGATGCTGCCAGCGCAGATCGATCTGCGGCAAGGTCTGCGCCCGCTCGATCATGCGCTGCTCGAAATGGAACTGCTGCAAATTGATGAACGCCGGGCGGTGGTGGTCGGGCTCGGGCAGCAAGTTGAAGTTGTAGATCAACTGGTCGCCGTGAAACACTTCGCCTTCGTTCCAGGTCACACCCTGCTCGACCAATTGATCGCCAACACCAAGACGGTCGCAGATTTCCAGGCTGCGCTTGGCCCAGCAGATCGCCCGGCTGCCGTCGCTGACGGTCGACTTACCGTCGATCACCACCACCGGCACGCCGTGCAGCGCCAGATCAACCGCCGCGGTTAGGCCGACCGGCCCGGCGCCGACGATCGCTACCGCGTGGCGCCGCCGCTCGCCCGCCAGTTCGGGGCAGGGCGTGAACGCAAACTGGGCCGGGTCGGGCGTGGCGGACATGCGGTCGGCGGCGGTTGGCGCCGCTACTTAGGTAAAGGCTTTGAAGGTGATCAGCGTGAACGTGTCTTTGACGCCGGGCAGGGTCTGGATTTCGCTGGTCACGAAGTGTCCGATATCGACATCGTCGGGTAGATAACACTTCATTAGAAGATCGTACTGGCCCGAGGTCGAATGAACTTCCGAGACCTGCTCGACTTCCAGCGCCGCTGCGTCGGCCACCTCGTAGGCGCGGCCGAGCTCACATTTTACTTGGACGAAAATCGTTTGCATGGCGGCAGATTACCGACTGTTGGCCCGCCATGCAGCAGCTAATTTAGCGCTGCAGAAAGGCGGGGACGTGGTCGCCCATGCCGACGACCTGCTTGTCATTATTTTGGCCGCCGCGCTTTTTGGCGTCGGCCTTGGTTCTCTCCGGCTGCTCTTTCTTGGCTTCGGCTCTGCCGCGCTTGCGCCGCGGCTTTTTGCTTTCGCCCGATGCCGCCTCGGCATCGGCGTCGGCGACAACGCGCAGTTGTTCCGACCCACCAACCAGCTGGATCTTAGCGCCGATCAGCTTTTCGATTTGCTGCACGTATTTACCGTCGGCAGCAGTCGCCAGCATGATCGAGTGGCCCTCACGGCCGGCGCGGCCGGTGCGGCCAATCCGGTGAATGTAATCTTCCGGATTCATCGGCACGTCGAAATTGAACACGTGGCTGACGTCATGAATGTCGAGACCCCGCGCGGCGACGTCGCTGGCGACCAGTATGGCGATTTCGCCGTTGCGGAATTTTTCCAGGGTGTCCGTGCGATCCGGCTGCGCCATGTCGCCGTGCAGCGCGGCAGCGTTAACACCGTGCCGGCGCAGCGATTGATCGACAATCTTGACGTCGCGCTTGCGGTTGCAAAAGACGATCGCAGAGCGAACATGTTCGCTCTTGATGAGGTCGCGCAGCGCCTGGCGTTTTTCGGTGAACCCGCCTTTGACCTTGACCATCCGCTGAACCACCGTCTCGGCCGCCGAGGCTGCCGGTGCGACTTCCACCCGGCGCGGATTCATCATGTAGGAATCGGTCAGCCGCTGGACTTCCGGCGGCATCGTGGCGGAGAACATCGCGGTTTGGCGGATCTGCGGCAGCAGCTTGATGATGCGCTCCACATCGGGGATGAACCCCATGTCGAGCATGCGGTCGGCTTCGTCGACGACCAGAACTTTGATGTCGGCGAGCAGTATTTTCCCGCGCTCGAACTGGTCGAGCAGGCGGCCCGGTGTGGCGATCAAAACATCGACGCCACGGTCGAGCTTTTCGTTTTGCTCGACGAACGATACGCCACCGATCAAGAGCGCCATCGACAGCTTGTGCCTCTTGCCATAGATCTCGAAATTTTCGGCTACTTGCGCCGCCAGTTCGCGGGTCGGCTCGAGGATCAACGAGCGCGGCATGCGCGCCCGCGCCCGACCGGCCGCCAGAATTTCGATCATCGGTAAGGTGAAGCCGGCGGTTTTGCCGGTGCCCGTCTGGGCGATGCCCAACACATCGCGGCCCATCAGCAAATGGGGAATTGCCTGTGCCTGAATGGGGGTCGGTTCAGTGTAGCCGGCGTCTGCTATTGCGCTTAGTAATTCGGGACTGAGTCCCAGGTCTTCAAACGTCATGTGGTCTTTCAAGTTAAACGCGTGTGCGGCGATATGCTGCACTGCACATAAATCGGCCTTGCATCGTGAAATGTCCAGCCTTTATTTCCTGCCGTCCTCGTTATAGGGCCTGAGGTACTGCAATCAAAGCTCTAGAACAGCGCCGGCACATAGTTTGTTAATTTGGTTAATTTTATATTTCAATTGATTGGAGGTGAAAATTGCGTGCGGTTATGAATTTGGTCTTGGTGCCCGGGCTGCTCTGCGACGGCGAATTGTGGGCCCACCAGACGCAGTTCCTCGCCGACATCGCCAATTGCAGCGTGGCGACAGTGACTGAAGCCGACACGGTCGAGGCGATGGCTGCCGCGGTACTGGCCGAAGCCCCGGACCGGTTCGCGCTGGCAGGTCTGTCGATGGGTGGTTACGTCTCGCATGCCATTTTACGCCAGGCGCCGGAACGGGTGGTCAAACTAGCGTTGCTCGACACCTCGGCGCGCGCCGACACGCCCGAGCAGACCGAACGCCGGCGCCAGCTCATTTCGATGAGCAAGCATGGCAAATTTCGTGGCGTCACCGACCGCTTGCTGCCGCTCTTCGTCGCCCCAGACAGGGTCGATGACACAGATCTGACCGGGCGGGTCAAGGCGATGGCAGAACGCGTCGGCGCGGACGCCTTCTACCGCCAGCAATCGGCCATCATGGCGCGCCCAGATAGCCGCGACCAATTGGCGGATTATGACCTGCCCACCCTGATCGTTTGCGGCCGCCAGGACGCCCTGACGCCGGTCGACCTGCACGAAGAGATGGCGGCGGCGATTCCTGCCGCCCGGCTGGCGGTGATCGAGGAGTGCGGCCACTTGTCGACCATGGAGCGACCACAGGCGGTGACTGCGTTGCTGCGCCAATGGCTGCTCTACGACTGATTCCCCCGCCCGCTGGGCGCACCACCTAACAATTAATGCAGATCGGCCCGTCATCCTGTCGGTGCGGATTTTCGTCCGGGAACAGGGCGATCGCGAGCTGGCTCATCATGCGCCGGAATTGCTCCGTATTGGGTGCCGGTACGCTATCGGAACGTGCGGTCGCCATGGTCAGGAACGATCCGCCGCCGTCGCAATAAACCCCTGTAACCGTCAGCGCACCACCCGCCGGTTTGGCGGTCTCCGCCGTGCCCGAACACAAACGATCGGCCTGCTGGATGTTGGTAAGATTAAAGGCCAAGACGACCTGGCGCTTGCGCGCGTCTTCTTGCTCAGGATCGGTCGAAAGGTTTAGAGGCGGACCGAAATTTTGCCGCTCGAGGCTCGCCAGAACCGCTTGATCGAATTGATCCTTCGGCATGTCGAACGGTTCGCCGACGATAACTGTCCGCAACTCGTTACTGCCCGTCGCCACAACATAGAGCTCTTCCGGCAGATAGCTGTGCGCAATGTCGACGCGCGACACGGTGTTGCCACCAGCGCATGCCGCCAAGCCTAGTGCTGCGATTGTGGCCAAAAACAGCGGATTTAGTCGAGAAAGTTGGTTATTCATGATCGACGCTCGTTTGTCGGAGTTCTCATTAAATAATTACGCCTCAACCCGACAAACAGATCATGGGGCAAATTATTTCATCGGCCAACACGCGGACACATCAATGTGAGCCAATGGCGGGATAGGCGCCCCTGGCAGGCGCGCGGCGGTTCACACGTCGACATCGTCGACGAAGCGGGCGTTTTCCTGGATGTAGGCGAAGCGTTTTTCCGCCTTGCGACCCATCAACTGCTCGACCAGCTGCGCCGTCGCCTTGGCTTCTTGCGCCTCGCTCTTTTTTTCCGCCGTCGCGCGCGGCAGCTTGACCTGGATAAGCGCGCGTTTTTCCGGGCTCATTGTGGTTTCTTTGAGCTGCGCCGGCGGCATTTCGCCGAGCCCCTTAAAGCGGCTGATCTCGACCTTGCCGGGGCCCGAGAATTCTTCTTTGAGGAGCCGCTCGCGTTCCTTGTCGTCGATCGCGTAGCGAACCTCGCCGCCG
>JBFKGW010000265.1:0-4592 GCA_041633145.1 Alphaproteobacteria bacterium | reverse complement strand
GCGCCGGCAGCCACGCCGAGCACCTCGCGGATGCCCTGCACCGCGGCGTCGCGGTAGTGCTCCGGGTTTTCCGACAGCAGTTTGTGGGTCGCCAGCGTACCGTCAGGCCGCCGCGCGACCACGTCGGTGAAGGTGCCGCCGCGGTCGATCCAGAACTGCCAGCGATTGTCGTTTGCGTCACTCATGGTGGCATTCGGTGTCCAGTCGGTGCATAGCTATCGCTGACGGGTCGGCGGCCAATTGTCAACGCCATGACAGGGTGGAAGACGATCCTTAATCTCGCCCGATTCAGCGCGGCATGATAGGCGTAGCGCTGTACTCGGCAACGCAGTGAAGGTAACACAGCGGTCATGAGCATCTGGGGCAAGGTACTTGGCGGCGCGGCGGGCTTCGCGATCGGCGGCCCGCTGGGGGCGCTGCTCGGCGCGGTCGCCGGGCATGTCTATGACAGCACACGCGCCGCACCGACCGACGCCGCCGCCGACCCGACCAAGCAAGTCGGCTTCACCATTGCCGTGATCGCGCTGGGGGCCAAGCTGGCCAAGGCCGATGGCGTAGTGACCGAGGATGAAATCCGCGCCTTTCGGCGGGTCTTTAAGGTGGCGCCCGAGGAAATGCAGAATGTCGCGCGGGTATTCAACCTGGCGCGCAAGTCGGTCGCCGGCTACGAACCCTACGCCCGGCAGGTTGGTGGCATGTTCGCCGACAACCCGGTGGTGCTCGAAGAACTTCTCGGCTGTCTGTTCTATATCGCCCAGGCGGACGGCACCGTCGCCGACGAAGAAATCGTCTACATGCAGAACGTGGCCCGCATCTTCGGCTTCAGCGACGCCGACTTCGCCCGCCTGCGCGCCGAGCACATCGGCCCCGACACCGCCGATCCCTATACCGTGCTCGGCATCGACCATGACGCCAGCGACGACGCGGTCAAATCGGCCTACCGCAAGCTGGTGCGCGAAAACCACCCCGACACGCTGATCGCGCAAGGCATGCCGGAAGAGTTCGTCGAGGTTGCCAACGACAAGCTGGCGGCGATCAATGCGGCCTACGACAAGGTCGCCGCCCAGCGGGGCCTTTAGTTTGCGATCGTAGCGATGGCCGTTGATCCCCCCGTCATCACGTTGCGCGATATCGTCGTTGGCTTCGGCGGCGCGCCGCTGTTCGCCGGCGCCGAGTTGCAGTTGACGCCGGGCATGCGCGCCTGTCTGGTCGGCCGCAACGGCAGCGGCAAGACCACGATAATGAGGATTATCGCCGGCCTGTTCGAGCCCGACGGCGGCGAAGTCTATATCGAACCCGGTCTCTCGATCGGGTATCTGCCGCAGGACGTGCCGCTGCCCGACAGCGGCACGGTGGCCGACTTCGTCGCCACGGCCAAAGCGGGCGGCGCACTGCGGCATGAGGTCGACGAAGTGCTGTCGCGGGTCGATCTCGACGGCGAGCGCGCCGTGACGTCGTTGTCGGGCGGCGAGAGCCGGCGCGCCGCGCTGGCGCGCGCCCTGCTCGGCGATCCCGACGTACTGCTGCTCGACGAGCCGACCAACCATCTCGACCTGCCGACCATCCAGTGGCTCGAGCAGATCCTGATGGATCGTCGCAAGACCTTGCTGATGGTCAGCCATGACCGCGCCTTTTTGAAAACCGTGACCACCGACACCTACTGGCTGCACCGCCGCGAACTGCGCCACAATCCGCGCGGCTATAGCGACTTCGACCGTTGGAGCGAACAGGTCATCGAGGCCGAAGCGAAGGCGGCGCACAAGCTCGACCAGAAACTCAAAGCCGAGCAACACTGGCTGATGCACGGCATCACCGCGCGGCGCCGGCGCAACCAGGGCCGGCTGCGCAAGCTCGAGACGATGCGCGAACAACGCCGCGCGCTGCTGACCGGCCAAGGCTTGGCCAAGGTCGAAGCCGATGCCGGCCCCTTGAGCGGTCGCCTGGTCCTCGAGGCGAAGCACCTATCCAAAGCATACGGTGAGCGGCACATCGTCGAGGATTTCTCGACCCGGATCCTGCGCGGCGACCGCATCGGCGTCATCGGGCCCAACGGCGCCGGCAAGACCACCCTGCTGAACCTGCTGATCGGCAAGCTGGCACCCGACCGCGGTAGCTTGCGCCTCGGCCGCAACTTGACCACCGCGGTGTTCGACCAAACGCGGGAAAGTTTGAATCCGTCGGAAACTTTATGGCGGACACTCGTGCCCGGCGGCGGCGACTCGCTCAATGTGCGTGGCCGCCAGCGCCACGTGGTGGCCTATCTGCGCGACTTCCTGTTCGACGACAAGCAGGCCAAGGCGCCAGTGGCGACCCTATCGGGCGGCGAGCGTAACCGCCTGCTGCTGGCCAAGATTCTCGCTCAGCCGAGCAATTTGCTGGTGCTCGACGAACCGACCAACGATCTCGATGCCGACACCCTCGATGTGCTGCAGGAAATGCTCGACGACTATGACGGCACAGTCTTGTTGGTCAGCCATGACCGCGAGTTTCTCGACCGCGTGGTCACCAGTACCATCGCCGTCGAGGGCGACGGCCGGGTGGTCGAATATGCCGGCGGCTATTCGGACTATCTGTACCAGCGCGGCGACGCGTCCCGGCCATCGGCGGCGAGGAAGAGCGAACCGGAGCCGGCGAAACCGCGTGCGCGAAAATCCGAAGCGCGCAAACTGTCTTACAAAGACCAACGCGAACTCGACGGTTTGCCTACCCGCCTCGCTGACTTGGCAAAAGCGAAGCAAAAATTGGAAACCGCGCTGGCCGACCCAGAGCTCTATAGCCGCGACGCCGATGCCTATCACCAAGCGGCGCAAAAACTCGCCGAGGTGACGGCGGCGATCGAGGCCGCCGAGGCGCGCTGGCTCGAACTGGAGGCCGCGCGCGAAGCGTTGGCCGAGGCAACCGAGGCATGAACATCACCGACCGCCCTTCGCCCAATCACGGCGAGCGCTTGCCCGAAGGCGGCAGCGCGGCGGTCATCGATATGTTGGTGATCCACTACACCGGCATGGTGCCCGACGCGCGCGCCCTCGACTGGCTGTGCGACCCGGCCTCGCAGGTCAGCGCGCACTATTTCATCGACGAGGCCGGCGCGGTTTGCCGCCTGGTGCCCGAAGAGCGGCGGGCCTGGCATGCCGGGGTCAGCGCCTGGCGCGGCGCCACCGATATCAACTCCCGCTCGATCGGCATCGAACTGGCCAATCCGGGGCACGAATTTGGCTACCGCGACTTTCCAGAGGCGCAGATCGACGCTCTGATTGTGCTGTGCGGCGAAACCCTAGCGCGCCATCCCATCCCGGCGCGCAACGTGGTCGGCCATTCCGATATCGCGCCGGCCCGCAAGCTCGATCCTGGTGAATTGTTTCCCTGGCAACGCTTGGCCAGCGCCGGCATCGGTCTATGGCCCGATCGCGGGCAGAACAGTCAGGAATACGATGTTACCGCAATGCTGGAAAATTACGGCTACGACGTCGAAAATACCCCTTTGAGGTACGTAGTTACCGCGTTTCAGCGCCATTTCCGGCCCGAGCGCTTCGACGGCGCCGCCGACGAAGAAACAAAGGCACGTTTGGCGGCGCTGCTCCGCTCGGTTGCAGGAGATGCCGCCACTTCTTAAATATAGAGGGCCAGACGGTTGGATGGCCGCGCGTGGGCAATGGGGAAACCCGTCCGCGTGAGGAAAGTCCGGGCTCCATGGAGATACGGTGCCGGTTAACGGCCGGCGGGGGTGACCCCAGGGAAAGTGCCACAGAAAGCAAACCGCCTATCGCTTCGGCGGCAGGTAAGGGTGAAAGGGTGCGGTAAGAGCGCACCGCGCCACCGGCAACGGCGGCGGCATGGTAAACCCCACCGGGAGCAAGACCGAATAGGGGCGGCATATGGCGGGTTTCCGCGCCGCCGCCCGGGTGGGTCGCGCGAGGCGTCCGGCGACGGACGTCCCAGATGAATGGCCATCTCCCGCACCCGTTTCGACAGGTGGGGGGACAGAACCCGGCTTACAGACCGTCTGGCCTTTTCCTCCCTCACACGGCCGCATCGCTTGTCCCGATCACGAACCCTCAGGCATGAATAGAGCAATGGGCGACAACATCGTCAGCCAGAGCGTTCGCATCGCTTCCTATCCCGGCATTATGGTCGTCGGTTTCGTGCTGTTCGCGCTGCTGGAGCGGGCCGGGTTATCGCTGACCTTGAGTTCGTATGCCACTGTCGCCGTCGGTGCCGGTCTGATCACCTTGCACGAGATCCTGCTGCCCCACCGGGCGGAGTGGAAGCCTGACAGCACCGAGATCGCTAACGACGCGACGTTTTTGGTCGTCGTCCAGATGGCGCTGCCTTACCTGCTTTCTTTGGCTGCGGTTCTGTGGCTGGCCGAGGCCGCGCAAGCCAACGGCTGGGCGATCACCACGGTGTGGCCGAGCGATTGGCCGGTCCCGGTCCAGGCGCTGCTGATGCTGCTCACCGCCGACTTCCTACGCTATTGGATGCACCGCGCCTTCCATCGTTTTGCGCCACTGTGGCGCCTGCACGCGGTCCACCATTCGCCGCACCGGCTCTATTGGCTGAACGTCGACCGCTTTCACCCGTTTGAAAAGGCG
>JBFKGW010000264.1:0-4605 GCA_041633145.1 Alphaproteobacteria bacterium | reverse complement strand
CATCTCACATCAATTTTAGAGAATGTCTCGTCGGCCCTGCGACAGAAAGCTTCCTAAAACTCGGTGTGGAGGGGTCACGTCGTCAAATATGCCTACCGTGACTTAAAAAGCAAGTCGATTCCGTCAATCGTTATTACGCGTTCAATGCGAAAACTCATACAATGCTGTCATATTTCAACCTAATTACAGAGCTAAATGGGCTCGATTCCGCCGCGTAATTAAAAGGGAGCCTTCGACGTCGGCTGCGAGAAAATTCGAATAAATGAGTAACGCCGATATGCAAACACAGCCGATCCAGAATATTTGGTCTCGCGGCACTTTGATCGAGCGCAGATCGATTAGGCTGACCAGCGACCCGGCGGCACTTAGGCCCAACAGCGCCAGTGCAATCGCTGTATAAATTTAACTGGGTCCGACGGTGAAATTGATCGTGCGGACGGTCGTTAGCTCGAACGACAACAGCACGAAGGCAATTAAAAAAGTTCCGACAAACCGCCATCCGTCGTTTCGGAATTTTAATACTGCGGAACTCGGTGGGCTGATTTGCATGGCAACTCGATCGCCCGTCTCGGCACGAAATACCGTTTCGCCCCAAGAGCTTCGAGCCGCCTAACAACGATCCGCTTTCTTTTCAGTTAACCCCCTGAAGTAGCCAGCTAATATCGGATCGCATTTGTTCGGTATGTGCTGCCAATTTGCTCCATTTTTTGGTCCGCCTGTCGTCGCTGCCGCAGTAAAGCCTTTCGCGACCTCAGCGAGACGTTTGCTTAAGATCGAAAATTGGCCGATCGGTCGGCAATCGGTATTTCTTCAAATTTCAAAGCAAGCGACAGTAATCACTACGTTTTCTCTATTATGTTCTCTATTATGCAATTGCGCTGGATCATTGCCGTTTGCAGGCGAAATTCCGGCGATATACTTGTCTCAACGGGATACAGATAAAAAATTATACGAATATTGATTGAATTTTTCCAAAAGTCCGCAGATAATCCCCCTCGTCTTACTGAGTTCTTGAAATGTGCATCGTAAGGGCATTAAGACATTAGGGAAATTACCCTAACTCAGTTGACAGAAATTGAGCGGGGTCCACAATCGGGCCGGCAACACTATTCAGGAGAGGTAGGATGTTCGCTTTGAACCATCTTCAATCGAAAATTCTTCGCTTAGCGAAGGACACGTCCGGCGCGGTTGCAACGGAATACGCTTTTCTAATTGCTTTCATCGCCATCGTTGCAGCGCTTGGCATGGTGCTGCTCGGCGAAAATCTGAGTGAATTCTTCAACGACATCGGTGTTGCGCTTGAAAATGCCGGCGACAACATCCCGACGCTTCCGGGCGGCGGCGGCGGCGGCACGTGATCGCTGATATCTTAATCTGATCTCTTTCTAAAAGAGACGAAACAAGGCCGGCGCTGCAAACGCCGGCCTTTTTCGTTTTCGCCAACTCGGCGGGATCACACGACTTTGCCGTCGTGCGCGTCAGTCGACCTTGGCCGCGCTCACGTCCATTTCGACCACCCATTCGGGCTGCGCCAAGCCGGCGACCAGCAGATAGGTCGATCCGGGAACGTGGTCGCCTAAATATTTCTTGCGCTGGGCCGCGACATGCGGTCGGCCCTCCGGATCGGTCGAATAGACGTTTAAGTGGACGATGTCGTCAACGCCCATGCCGACCGACGCCAACGCGGCGATGGTGTTCTGCCAAATCTGATCGTGCTGCGCCGCGAAACCGTCCGGCGTCGTGCCGTCGGGGCGGACGCAAATTTGTCCCGCCAGAACCACCCATCGCGCGTTGGGCGGCACCTCGACGACCTGGCTGTAGTAGCCGGCCGGTGGCGGCATGGTCGGGGGGTTACTGGTTTTGAGCATTGTCGGGCCTCCTTGTCAGCGTTCGGGCGCGATTTGCGGATTGCGTGCGTCGCTTCGCGACGATGCGATAGGCGCCCGTCCCATCCAGGCCACTATTCTACCCAGATGATAGCGACACCGGCGGGTGATATTCGTGACATCGCATCAAGTCTTATATAAGATTTGACCCCTGGGGATCGTAAATCGACCGGTTGCAAGAACTGCGGATAACGCAGCGGACCACCCCGCCCTAAACCTAGTGGAGGATGCACTGATCATGCTGACCAGAACGAAACTTCTTCTCGCCGCAAGCGTCGCTGCGTTTGCGGTATCACCAACCGTCGCCCAGGCGGAATGGCCCGAGCGACCGATTACTGCGGTCGTGATGTATTCCGCTGGCGGCGGCACCGACACCGTGCTGCGCGCTCTGTCGGCTGAAATGGCGAAACAGATGGGCTGGCAAATCGACGTCATCAACAAGCCTGGCGCCGTCGGCGGCGTCGCCACCAAGTTCGTGCTCAACAAGCAGAGCGATGGCTACACATGGCTCGGTGCGGCCAACTACAACAAGTTCGCCCGTGTCAAAGGCGGTTCGACCTCGAAATCGTGGGAGGACTGGTACTACATGCAGGCCGGCACCTCGCTTGCCAGCTGGTCGGTGCACCCCGATTCCCCGTTCAAGACGTTCGACGAAGTGATCGCCGAAGCCCGTAAGCGGCCGGGTGAAGTCACCATCTCGACGTCGGGCTCCGGCGGCCTGTGGCATGAACTGGCCGCCATCGTCGCGCAAGCGGCCGGCGTCCAGCTTAAATACGTGCCCTATAAGGGCGGCAAACCGGCGACGCTCGCCGGCCTTAATCGCGAGGTCGACATCGCCGGCGGCGGCGTCCACGAGCACATCGAGTTCGTGCGCGCGGGCAAATTGCGCAATCTGCAACAGACTGGTCCTGAGGACATCAAGCTGGAGGACGGCACGGTGATGCCGTCGGTCGGCAATTTCCTGCCGCAGATCAAGAAAGATCTGCCGTTCAGCGGCATCTACAACATCGGCATCCGCCGCGACGCGCCGATCGAAGTCATCCAGGCCGTGCAGGACGCGTTTGTCGCTGCCGTCAATTCCGACTCGTTCCGCGAGGTGGTGAAGAAACGCAAGCTGTTCATCGACATCAAGCTGGGCGAAGAGGCGGATCGGCGCGCAGCGTTTCTCGAGGCGGTAACGGCGAAGACGTTCCAAGAGCTCAAGGTTCCTGGCGCCAAAACACCGGAAGAACTGGGCCTGCCCGATCCCGCCGAGTTCGACAAGTGGTGGCCGCCGAAGGGCTATAAACCGCTGGCGCTCCCGGCAAGCTGATCGTTCGCCAGGCACGGACGTTTCCAATGAGGTGACAGGTGGGCCGCGTAATGTGCGCGGCCCACTCGATCTTGTGTTTTTCGCACGAGTTTTCGGACCGGCCCCATGACCTCAAACCAAGCCTCCGGACCGCCGGAGGAAAAGGCGCACTTCACCGGTGAAGAAGGCGGGTCTGAGCGCACCACGCCGCGCAAGGATTTGGGCGCCGCTGTAGTCATCGGCACGCTCGCCATCGCGGCGATGGTGTTGTCGTTACGCCTGGAAGTTCCCACCTCGATCTTCACCGCGCCCGGTCTCTTCCCCTTCCTGACGGGCCTGAGTCTTTTGGCGATGGCGATCGGGCTCGGCGCGAGCGCGATCCGTTCGGGCGGCGCGTTCGACTTCTTTCCCGCTGCGCGCACAGCCGCAAGCAATTTCCTGCTGCAGCGCGAGAACCGCCGCACGCTGCTGTTGATGGCTGTCCTGATTATCTACGTGTTACTGGGTGGTCTGATCAGTTTCGATTTACGCTACCCAACGACCTTCTTCGTCTTTCAGTTTTCCAGCTGGGAGGCGATTTCCATTCCCATCTTGATGGCGGTCTTGTGGTTTTTCTGGCGCGGCGCCTGGTGGAAGTGCGGCCTGTTGAGCCTCGCCATGGTGTTCGCGCTCGCTGGTATTTTCCGCTACGCCTTCCACATTCTCCTGCCGGCCGCGGGCTGACGCCGTGTTGCTCGATCAAATAGCACTCGCGCTGTCGCCGCTGATGGTGGCGACGGCGTTGCTTGGCGTCACGCTGGGCATCATCTGGGGCGCACTGCCGGGCCTGTCGACGACCATGGCGATGGCGCTCTTGATCGGCCTGTCGACCGGCATGACCCAGAGCGTCGCTATCATGTTCATGCTCGGCGTCTACACTGGCAGCGTATTCGGCGGCGCCATCTCGGCGGTGCTGATCAACATTCCCGGCACCCCCGACGCGGTGCCGACGATGATGGAGGGCTACCCGCTCGCCCGGCGCGGCGAGGGTGGCCTCGCGCTTGGCACGGCGATTGCCGCGTCGTTTATCGGCAACTGGGTTGGCATCGTCTTGCTGATCGCCTTCATTCCGCTGCTGCTCACCCTCGCGCTTCAATTCCGCTCGTGGGAAATGTTTCTGCTGGCGCTATGGGGCATCGCCATCTCGGGCACCATGTCGGCCGGCGACCGGCCGCTCAAAGGCTGGATCTCCGGCTGGATCGGCTTGCTGATCGCCTTCGTCGGCCTCGACGCCATCCACGGCGTATCGCGCTTTACCTTCGGCTCATATGTGCTCGACGACGGCATCAGCTACATCCCGCTTTTGATCGGCCTGTTCGGCCTCGCCGAAGTGATGCGGGTGCTGCCCCAGAAAAGCCCCACCGGCATCCCGTCGGAAGTGGGCCGCGT
>JBFKGW010000263.1:0-4632 GCA_041633145.1 Alphaproteobacteria bacterium | reverse complement strand
GGTCTGTTCACCAAGGTAGCGCAGGTGGTTGCCTCGGTGTTCCAGATCGATCTCGACAACATCAAAATCTCCGCGACGCGCACCGACAAGGTTCCCAACACATCGGCGACGGCAGCTTCGGCGGGTTCGGACCTCAACGGCATGGCCGCCTTCAATGCGTCGAACATTATCAGGGCGCGCATGGCCGAGGTCGCCGCGGACCACTTCGATACCAGCGTCGATGCGATCGAATTTCGCCAGAACCGGGTCTATGCCGGCAACGAGAGCCTGTCGTTTGCCGAATTGGCGCAGCGCACCTGGGAGGAGCGGGTGTCGCTATCGGCGACCGGCTATTACAGCACGCCGGGGCTCCATTGGGACGCCAAGTCGCTGATCGGCAACCCCTTCTATTATTTTACCTACGGCGCCGCGGTCTCCGAGGTGGTGATCGACACGCTGACCGGCGAATGCCGGGTATTGCGGACCGACATTTTGCAGGACTGCGGCAATTCGTTGAATCCGGCGATCGATCTCGGCCAGATCGAAGGCGCTTTCGTGCAAGGCCAGGGATGGCTCACCTCGGAGGAGCTGGTGTGGGACGAGTACGGCCGCTTACTGACCCATGGGCCGTCGACCTACAAAATCCCTGGAAGCCGCGACGTACCGCCCATATTTAATGTTCATATTCTCGAAGACGCGCCCAACCGCGAGCCGACGATTTTTCGCTCCAAGGCGGTTGGCGAGCCACCTTTAATGCTCGCGATTTCGGTTTGGCTGGCGATCCGCGATGCGATCTCGCGGGTTGTCGATTATCGGCTGTTGCCGCGCCTCGATGCGCCGGCGACGCCGGAGGCAATATTGATGGCAGTCGACGAGATCAGAGCGCGTGATGCGCAAACGAAAAATAAAGCGAAAGCATGACGGTCTGACATGACGGATACGCCAAGACTGGAACTGATTGGCATCACCAAAAGCTACCCCGGTGTGGTAGCCAACAACAACGTCAGCCTCAAAGTGATGCCGGGGGAAATTCATGCGCTGTTGGGCGAGAACGGCGCCGGCAAGAGCACTCTGGTGAAGTTTATATACGGCGTCCAGAAGGCCGACTCCGGCAGGCTGCTGTGGGAAGGCAAGGAAACCGAGATCCCCAGTCCCAATGTCGCCCGCAAGCTTGGCATCGGCATGGTGTTTCAGCATTTCTCGCTGTTCGATGCGATGACGGTAGGCGAGAACATCGCGCTGGGAATTTCAGCCGAGTTGGCCAGATCCGGCTTGAACGAGCGGATCATCCAAGTCTCGACCCAATACGGCTTGCCGTTGGAACCGGAACGCTATGTGCACACGTTGTCGGTCGGTGAGCGCCAACGCATCGAGGTGGTGCGTTGCCTGTTGCAGAATCCCAAGCTGCTGATCATGGACGAGCCGACGTCGGTGCTGACGCCGCAGGAGGTGGAGGTATTGTTCCAAACGCTGCGCCGGCTAGCCGATGACGGTGTCTCGATTCTCTACATCAGCCACAAACTCCAAGAAATCAAAGACTTGTGCCACACCGCCACGATCATGCGCATGGGCGAGGTGGTTGCCGAATGCGATCCGACGAAAGAAACCGCGCGCAGCATGGCGGAACTGATGATGGGCGAAAATCTCAATCCGCCCGAACGGCCGGGCAAGATGCCGCCCGGCGTGCCGCAACTGGTGGTCAAGAATCTAAATGTCGCGTCAGCGCATACCCATGGCACCGACCTGAAAGACGTCAATTTCGAAGTCCGGTCCGGTGAAGTACTGGGCATCGCGGGCATCGCTGGCAACGGTCAACAAGAATTGATGGACGTTTTGAGCGGTGAAGTGCTCGTCGACGATCCGCAATCGATTATCATCGGCGACAAACCGGTCGGCGTTTCGGGGCCAAATGCACGCCGCTCGGCGGGGATGGCCTTCGTGCCCGAAGAGCGCTTGGGGCACGGCGCGGTACCGCAGATGTCGTTATGGGAGAATGCCTTTCTGTCCGGGGCGACCAGGATGAACCTGTTGAAAAACGGTTTCATGCGGATCAAGCAGTCGGAAGACTATGCGTCCGACATCGTCGACGAATTCCGCGTCAAGACACCGGGCATCGCCAACGCAGCGGCTAGTCTGTCGGGCGGTAATCTGCAGAAATTCATCATCGGCCGCGAGATTCTGCAAAAGCCGGGCATCATCATCGCGTTGCAGCCGACCTGGGGCGTCGATGCCGGGTCAGCCGCCGCGATCCGGCAAGCGTTGATTGATATGGCAGCCAATGGGGCGGCTGTCCTGGTGATTTCCCAGGATCTGGAAGAGTTGTTCGAAATCGCCGACCGGCTTTCGGTGATCTACGAAGGTCACCTGTCGCCGGCGCGGCTCACCGAAGATGTGAGTGTCGAAGAAATCGGTCTGCTCATGGGGGGCGTTTCGAGCGACCCAGATAGCGAGGTTGCTGCCTATGCTGATTAGACTCGAGCCGCGCGGCGAAGCGTCGCGCGCCATGGTGTACCAGTCGCCGATCATCGCTGTTGTGCTCACCCTGGTTGCGGGCATGGTGATGTTCCGCATCCTGGGCACCGATCCGTTCCAGGCCGTCCACGCGTTTTTCATTCAGCCGATCTCTTCCCTCGATGGCGTCGCCGAGTTGCTGGTCAAGGCGACACCACTGGTGTTGATCGGCATCGGGCTATCGCTGGGGTTTCAGGCTAACGTGTGGAACATTGGCGCCGAAGGGCAGCTCACGCTCGGCGCCTTGTTCGGCGGCGGCCTCGCGCTCGCTTTCTTCGACGTCGATTCGGTCTTTCTGCTGCCGGCCATGTTGGTCGCTGGCATCATTGGCGGTATGGCGTGGGCGGCGATTCCGGCGTTCCTCAAAACCCGCTTCAACACCAACGAAATTCTGACTAGTCTGATGCTGGTCTATGTCGCGCTGCTGCTGCTCAGCTATCTCATCCACGGCCCGTGGAAAGACCCCGACGGGTTCAACTTTCCCGAATCGCGCTTGTTCCATGACTCGGCGGTGCTGCCGATAATCCTGGAGGGCACGCGGCTCAATGTCGGCTGGCCGATTGCGCTGTTTGTTGCCGTATTGGCCTGGATTCTGATCGTCAAACACATCATCGGCTTCCAAATCCGCGTGATCGGCATGGCGCCAGCCGCGGCCAGTTTCGCCGGTTTCCGGCAAAAGCGGCTGATCTGGCTGACTTTACTGATCAGCGGCGGTGCGGCCGGACTTGCCGGAGTGCTCGAAGTCGCCGGCCCGATCGGTCAAATCGTTCCCGTAATCTCGCCCGGTTATGGATTTACCGCGATCATCGTCGCCTTTCTCGGACGCCTGCACCCGATCGGCGTGGTGTTGGCCGGCATCTTGATGGCGCTGACCTATCTCGGCGGCGATTCGGCGCAGATCACCATGAACCTGCCCAATGCGGTGACCGGCGTGTTCCAAGGCATGTTGCTGTTCTTCCTACTGGCCAGCGACGTTCTGATCCGCTACCGGATCAAAGTCGGCGCGCCACGGGTCAAGGAGGGCGGGCAGGTTGCCAAGGTGCAGCCCGCACAGGAGAGCGCGACATGACTATCGATTTCGCCGTTGCCGCGTTGTTGACCATCATCACCGCGTCGACTCCCTTGGTCTTCGCGGCGATCGGTGAAATCGTCGTCGAAAAGTCCGGGGTGCTGAACTTGGGCGTCGAAGGCATGATGATCGTCGGCGCGATCGGCGCTTTCGCTGTTGGCGTCACCACCGGCGATCCGGCGTTGGCGATCATCGCCGGCGCCCTTTCGGGCCTGATGCTGGCGTTCATTTTCGGGTTCCTGACCCTGTACCTATTATCGAATCAGGTCGCCACCGGTCTCGCGTTGACGCTGTTCGGCATCGGCTTCAGCGCTTTGCTCGGCCACAACTACGTTGGCAAGACCTTCGCCGGTCTGCCGAAGCTTAATATTCCGGGTATCAGCGATCTCCCGGTTATTGGACCGCTGATTTTTGGCCAGGATTTCCTGGTCTATTTGTCGGTCGCCAGCGCCTTTGGGGTTACCTGGTTCTTGGGCCGCACCCGGTGGGGCCTGGCGGTGCGCGCGGTGGGCGAGAACCACGACGCGGCTCACTCGATCGGCTTTTCGGTCACCCTGATACGGCTAGCCGCGGTGCTGTTCGGCGGCGCCATGGCCGGCCTGGGCGGGGCTTACCTGTCGCTGGCGCACACGCCGTTGTGGGTCGAGAACATGACGGCGGGGCGCGGCTGGATCGCTTTGGCCTTGGTCGTGTTTGCGTCATGGCGGCCCTGGCGGGCGTTCTTCGGCGCCTATCTGTTTGGCGGAATCACCATCATCCAACTCCACGCCCAAGGGCTGGGTGTGGATGTTCCCTCGCAAATTTTGTCGATGCTCCCTTATCTCGCGACGATCGTTGTGCTTGTCTTGATCTCACGCGATACGACGCGGGTGCGATTCAATGCTCCTGCCTGTCTCGGCAAGAGTTTCCATGCATCGGGTTGAATAAAATTACCTAAACGGAGGAGGTATCATGAAAAGATTGGGTAAATTGGCATCGCTGACGGCGGCCGCGCTGGCGACCGCAACCTTGGCGATGTCGGGAGGCGCACAGGCGCAGTCGGAGCCGTTGAAGGTCGGCTTCGTGTATGTCGG
>JBFKGW010000262.1:0-4635 GCA_041633145.1 Alphaproteobacteria bacterium | reverse complement strand
CTCCGGCATGGCGAACATGGTGCGCTCGGTGACCACTCGGTGCGAGCCGTGGATCGACACGCCGACCCCTCCCCCCATCACCACACCGCCCATCAATGCGATGTAAGGCTTGGGGTAATTGAAGATAGTCACGTTCTGGGCGTATTCGGCGCCGTAATATTTCGGCCCGAAGTCGCTGCCGCGCTTGGCGTAAAGGTCGCGGATATCGCCGCCGGCGCAGAACGCCCGATCGCCGGCGCCCTGGATGACGACGGCGGAAATCGCATCGTCGGCGGCCCAGGCGTGCAGCTGCGGCTCCATTGTCTGGATCATGGTCAGCGACAGCGCGTTGAGCGCCTGTGGCTTGTTGAGCGTGATCAGGCCGAGAGAGCCCCGTTCTTCGAGAATGACTTCCAAAGTGTCCGCCATCGCGTTGTTATACCTACTGTCTCAGGAAGTCGCGGGCGATGATCACCCGCATGATCTCGTTGGTGCCCTCGAGAATCTGGTGGACCCGCAAATCGCGCAGATAGCGCTCGACCGGAAACTCCTTGAGATAGCCGTAGCCGCCGTGCAGTTGCAGCGCCCGGTTGACCGCTTCGAAGCCGTAATCGGTCGCCAGCCGCTTGGCCATTGCCGCGGCCACCGTGGTGCCGGGGGCGCCGCCGTCGAGCATCCAGGCGGCGCGGTGCAACATCACGCGGGCCGCTTCCAGCTCGGTCGCCATGTCGGCGAGGTAAAACTGCAAGGCCTGGAATTCGGCCAACGTCTGGCCGAACTGTTTGCGCGTTTTGCTGTGCTCGCGCGCCAGCTCGAGGCAGGCGCGCGCGCCGCCGAGCGAGCAAGCGCCGATATTGATGCGGCCGCCGTCGAGCCCTTGCATGGCGATCTTAAAGCCGTCGCCCTCTTCGCCGATGCGGTTGGCCACCGGCACCCGGCAATCCTGAAAGATCACCGCCGCAGTGGGCTGGCTATTCCAGCCCAGTTTTTTCTCGAGCTTGCCGAAGCTGAGCCCCGGTGCGTCCTTTTCCACCGCGATGCATGAGATACCATCGGCGCCGTCGCCGCCGGTGCGCAGCATGCAGACGTAGATGTCCGACGCCGAACCGCCGGAGATAAACGCCTTCTCGCCGTTAATCACATATTCGTCGCCGTCGCGTACCGCGCGGGAGTTGAGCGAGGCGGCGTCGGAGCCGGCGCCCGGCTCGGTCAGGCAATAGCTGGCGAAATGTTCCATGGTCATCAGCTTGGGCAGCAAGCGGGCGCGCACCTCGTCGTTGCCGAAGCGGTCGATCATCCACGACGCCATATTGTGGATCGAGATATAGGCCGCGGTCGACGGGCACGCCGTCGCCAGCTCCTCGAAAATGATCGCCGCGTCGAGCCGGCCCAGGTTCGAGCCGCCATGGGCGTCCGAGCAGTAGATGCCGGCAAAACCCAGCGCCGCCGCCTGGCGCAGCGTGTCGACGGGAAAGATCGCTTCGGCGTCCCATTTGGCTGCGTGCGGCAACATTTCGTCGGTGGCGAAACCACGCGCCATGTCCTGGATGGCGATCTGCTCTTCGCTGAGTCGAAAATCCACTGACCGGCGGCCTCCCCTCGCCTTTGGCGCGATAATAGCCGCGGGCGGCGAGACCGCAAGCGAACATGAAAAAAGGACCGCCCGGAAGGACGGCCCGCAAGAGGAGTTACAGACGTTGCTGGGCTGGCGAGCCTTACAGCGCTGGCAGCCCGATAATTTCGCGCGCTTCCGCCGGTGTGGCCGGCTCCATGCCAAGCTCGCGGATGACGCGGACAATCCGCTCGACCAGTTGCACGTTGTTCGCCAATACGCCGCGCTCGTAATAGAGGTTATCCTCCAAGCCGACGCGAACGTGGCCGCCGAGCAGCAGCGATTGCAGCGCAGCGTTGAGCTGTGCCGGGCCAATCGCGCTGACATTGAACACCGCTTTCTCTGGCATCAGGTCGACCATCGACTGCAGGATCTTCGGCGTGTACGGCATCGCGCCCTGAAAACCGCGGCCGGCGTTGAGCACGAAGTTGATGAAGTAGGGCGGTTCATCGAGACCTTCATCAATGAGGTTCATCACGTCTTGCAGCAGATGGGTCGGGCTGAATACCTCCCACTCGGGCTTGATCCCCTTCTCCTGCATCTTGGTCGCCAGCTCGCGGCAGCGCGACGGCGACGTATTCATCAGTATTTCATTGCCTTCGAAGCTGGCGATAATCGTACACGGGTCGAGCGTACACATCTCGGCGCCCGCTTCCATACCCTTGAGCCGCTCCTCCCAGGCGATCTCCGGATAACCGTTCTCGCCCAGCTTGATCATGTCGCCGTTGATGCCGCCGCCGGTCGAGTTGTTGATAATGATGTCGCACTTGTCGCGGATCAATTCGTTGATCCGGCCATAGACCGCCGGATCGCATGTCGCCTGGTCGTCGGGCCGGCGCGCGTGCACCGCGACGACGCTCGCCCCGGCGTCGTAGCAGCGGTAGACGTCGTCGGCGATTTCGTCCGGTTGTGTCGGGATGTGCGGGTTCTGTTCCTTCGTCGCCATGCCGCCGGTCGGCGCGATGGTGACGATCACCTTGCGCTCAGCCATATCTGCTCCCCTCCTATTGTATTTCTTGTCTTACGCGACTGTTTCTGGTCGTTGTCGATGACTCTATTCGGCGGCGATCGGCGTTTCGTAATCGGCGATTTCGAGCTCCGGCAGAACCTTCGTCATGAAGGTCTCGAGCTCGTCGATCACCGTTTGCTTCGGGCACATGGCGTAGTGCCAGATCAGACACAGGTACTCGGCCGGGATGCGCTCGTAAGTGTGCTTCCACTGGGCGATCGCATCGTCGAGATTGCCACCGATGAAGATGCCCATATCGACCATGCGCTGGATCATCGCCTCGTCGCTGTCGACGCCGTCGATCAGGAACGGGAAGAACGAGCCGTAGATGTTCTTGTAGAACTCGGCATCGTAGTCGGCGAGCTGCTGGCGGAAATGGGCGTCGTCTTTCGAGAAGTGGGGCCAGCGCACGATGCACTGGTTGGCGCCGTACTGATAGTCGATGCCGTGCTGACGGCCTTCGTCGACATAGACGTTGGCGAGCTCGACCAGATGGTCGAGCGGCGTGAAGTAGACCGGCCGGAAGCCGTTGCGCGAGCAGAAGCGGATCGAGTCCGGGCTGGCGCTGACCGCGACAAACACCGGCGGGTGCGGGTCTTGGTAGGGCTTGGGCACGACACTGACGCGGCGCACCGTAGTGCCGTCTTCGTCGATCTCGCCGGGTGCGCCCAGTTCCTGCGCCACCCGCGCGGCGGGGAAATTTTCCACGCCGGTATCGTAGGGATACGGCGCTTTATAATATTTGCCGTCGAACGAAACCGTCTCGTTCTTCCAGCAGTCGAGCACCTGCAACACCCGCTCTTCGAACAACTCGCGGTTTTCCAGATCGGTCTCGCTGCCGTCGGACGCGGTCGCCTTGGCATCGACATATTGGCCCAGAATGTGGGTCCAACGCGCCTGATACCCGCGGGCGAAGCCGGCGAAATATTTACCCTTGGTGATGTGGTCGTTCACCGCCATTTCTTCGGCGATGCGGATGGGATCGCGCGTCGCCGCCACGTAGCCTAGCGTGCCGACGCGCACGTTCTCGACGTGCTGCGACCAGAAGGCGTTGACCACGCCGGGGTTGGGCGCCAACTCGTAGCCTTCCGAATGCATATGATGTTCGATGGTGCTGCAGGCCCACACCCCCAATTCATCGGCCGCCTTGACGATGTCGACGCTGTCGTGGAGCACCTTGTTGTAAAGTTCGGCATTGCGGCCGATCGGCCGTTTGGCCGCCCGGTCGGCTTCGTCTTCGGCCGGCAGAACCGGGTACAGATTGACGATCACTTTTGGATGGGCCATGGCACCTCTCCCCTATGGTGTTTTTTCTCGAATTCACGAGATGGCGTACCACTGCATAATTATGTTGCCCCAGCCGGTTCAACCAACGCAAGCATCGGCTTAAATCCCTGCGTCACGAAGGCGTGGCGGCAATCCGCCGAGGACGCTATGTTGCGCGCGGTACTGAGCTTGCAAACGAGAGATCTTTAGTGACATGAGCCGCG
Organism: Alphaproteobacteria bacterium; assembly: GCA_041633145.1. Classification (GTDB taxonomy): domain Bacteria; phylum Pseudomonadota; class Alphaproteobacteria; order UBA6615; family UBA6615; genus JBFKGW01. Next base: position 545 of record JBFKGW010000262.1, on the reverse strand, counting down.
GACCCACCACGCCGACCGGCGCTTATCCACAGACCCGCATGCGCCGCAACCGACGCTACGACTGGTCGCGGCGGATGGTGCGCGAACATAGTCTGAGCCCGGACGATTTCATCTGGCCGGTGTTCGTGCGCGACGGCACTGGCGAAACCGAAGCCATTCCGACCATGCCCGGCGTTGTGCGCTATACCGTCGACCGGCTGCCCGATGCGGTCGGCGAGGCTAAGGCACTCGGCATCCCGGCAGTGGCGATCTTTCCGGCGATCGATCCCAGCTTGAAAACCCCGCAGGCCAAAGAAGCGTGGAACCCGGACAATCTGGTCTGCCGCGCCATCCGCACCATCAAGGACGCCCATCCCGACCTCGGCGTCGTCTGCGATGTCGCCCTCGACCCGTTCAATTCCGACGGCCATGACGGCATCGTGCACGAGGGCCACGTGGTCAACGACGAGACCGTCGAGGCGCTGTGCCGGCAAGCGTTGGTCCAGGTCGAGGCGGGCTGCGATGTCATCGCGCCGTCCGACATGATGGACGGGCGCATCGGCGCG
>JBFKGW010000261.1:0-4659 GCA_041633145.1 Alphaproteobacteria bacterium | reverse complement strand
TTCTCGAAGGCGTGGCTCACCAACTCGGTCTCCCCGTCGCTGGCCAGCTCCATTATCCCATAGGCGGCATGCACCGTGGCGTCGGCGTGTTCGATAAACGGCGCCCAGGTCAGCCCTGCCGCATGGCCGTCGTAGATCGGGTGCGGCGCCAGGTCCGCCGGGTCGAAACGGCCCACCTTGTGCATGTTTCCCTCCGCCGTTGGTTATGCGTTATCGGCTGCGGCGGCGGTGCTCGGTGATGGCACGGCGCACCGGCTCCGGCTGCGCCTCGATTGCTTCGCCGAGCCGCCGCAGTTCGTTGCGCAAACCATACACTTGATCGACCAGCGACAGAACCAGCTCCATACCCTCTTCGGCGATGCGCATGTCGCGGCGGATCTGCACGATCATCTGCAGCCGCGCCACGTCGATTTCGCGATAGCGCACCTCGCCGCCTCGGCGTTGCGGCGCCACCCAGCCAGCGGCGACCCAGCGGCGCAATTCGGCGCGCTTCAAACCGCTGACGGCCCGGACAACGTCTTGTTCACGCATCGTCTAGCCTCCCAGTCCGGCGCGGGGGTTAAAGGGATGTTCGCTTTCCCAGCGTTCGAGCAACGCCGCCAATTCATCGTCCGGCTTTTCGGGCAGGACCACCTTCAGCGTCACGTACTGATCGCCGCGCTTGCCCGCCTTGCCGGCGGCGACACCCTTGCCTTTGAGGCGCAACCGGGTGCCGCTGTTGGCGCCTTTGGGCACCGACATGGTGACGGCGCCGCCCGTCGTCGGCACCTCGATTCTGGCGCCACGCACAGCTTCGGCCGGGGTTATCGGCAGCTCGATATGGATATCGTCGCCTTCGCGGCGGAACAGCTTGTGCGGCCGCACATGCACCTCGACCAGCGCGTCGCCCGGCGGTCCGCCGCCAATGCCGGGCATGCCTTTACCCTTCAGGCGCAACACCTGACCGTCGCGCACGCCGGCCGGGATGGTCAGATCGAGCGCGCCGCCGTCGGGCAGGCTGATCCGCCGCTTGGCGCCGTTGACCGCATCGAGAAAATCCACCTCGAAGCTGTAGCGGACATCGCCGCCGCGCATGCGCACCCCACCACTGCGCCCGCCCGCAGCGCTGGCCTGGCGCGCGTGGCCGAACAAATCGGCGAACACATCGCCGATATCGGCGAAATCAGCGAACCCTTCGGTCGTATGATAGGGGTGCTCAGCGCCGGCATCGGCGTAATGGCGGTAATACTGCTGCTGCGCCCGCTCCTGCCCGCTGGCGTCGATTTCGCCGCGGTCGAAACGGGCCCGCTTGTCGGCGTCGCCCAGCAGGTCGAACGCCACCGCAACCGCCTTGAAGCGCTCCTCGGCCGCCGAATCCCCCGGATGCAAATCCGGATGGTAGGCCTTGGCGAGCTTGCGATAGGCCTTACGGATCTCGTCGTCGGATGCGTTGCGCGCGACGCCGAGCACCTTGTATGGATCGTCAGCCATGACTTCCCCGCAGGTTGAACCAAATCTGCGTGGTTATGTAGGAAGCACGGCGCGCCGTTCCACCACATTGACGCCAATCAACCGGTGCTCGGACCCCGTTAACGGCAGGGCCCCGGGTTAGTCGACCTTGCAGGCGACCGCGTCCATCTCGACCAGGAACTCCGGCCGCGCGAGCCCTACCACGGCAAGATAGGTCGACACCGGCTTGTGGTCGCCGAGAAATTCCTGGCGTCCGGAACTCACCATGAAGACATCGGCGGGATCGAGCGAGAACACGTTGAGCCGCACCAGATCCTCGACGCCCATGTCGGCCGATTTGAGGATCTCGATGACATTCAACCAGATGCGCCGGTGCTGCGCCTCGAAGCCGATCGGCATCGTGCCGTCGGGCGTGATGCCGACGACGCCGGCAATATGAAGCGTGCGCGCGCCGGCAGGAACTTCGATACCCTGACTGTAATGGGCAACTGCCGGGGCAATGGTGTCGGGATTGTGTGCGGTAAGCATGGCTCTCCTCCTGTGCTTCTCGTTCGTTGCGAGACGGTGGCGGTACGGGTTCCACACCGCCACCGCCCACAACTATGGCACGGCAGACGCAGCTTGCCGACTAGCGCAAAGCGCCGCTCAATCCACCTTGGCGGCAACGACGTCCATCTCGACGAGCCATTCCGCCCGCGCCAGACCGGTCACACACCAGGTCGAGGCCGGATGTAGATCGCCGACGAACTCGGCGCGGCCTTCGCGCAGGTACTTCACGTCCGCTTCGTTGCGCGCATAGACGACCACTTTGACGATGTCTTCGACGCCCATGCCGCGATCTTCCAGGATCGCGATGACGTTGCGCCAGATCTGCCGGTGCTGCTCTTCGAAACCTTCGGTGACCGAGCCGTCGGGCGTCACCCCGACCTGACCGGCCAGATAGAGCCAGCGCGCGCCCGGCGGCACTTCGACGACCTGGCTGTAAAGATTGGCGGGGGGTGCTACGCTTGCGGGATTGTGACGTGTGATGGTCATCACACCTCCTCTAATTTGTTATGGGTTACAAGGGTCTTAGCGAAGTTACCGTTGCCTGGCCGAGCGGTAAATTCCTATTGTGCATGCGATAAGAAAGCCCACATGACGGACATGAACGTTCAGACCAAGCCCGCGACTTCCAACATCGAAACCGATAATTGGCGCGAATGGAACCCGGGACTCGATACTGACGAGCTGACGCTCAGCGCCGTCTTTAGAACACTGCCCGACGCCGACCCCGACGAAGTCGACCAGATGACGCGGCTGCTGGAAAATCCCGCGTCGCCCTACAAGCAGCCGGGCGCGGCGCGGCTTCGCTACCACGACTGCATTCACATTTTGCTCGGCCGTGGCCTATTGAACCAGGACGAGGCGTTCGTTATCGGCTACACCATGGGCACCGCCAAGGAACACATCAACGACGCGCAGGTGCAGGCAATCCGCAGCGCCGCCAAGCGCCTCTACAAGCCACCCTACCGGATGACCGACAACGATTTGACCGCCTTCGATCTGGCCTTTGCGCTCGGCAACCAGTCGGCCGTGCGCCACATCCACAATTTCGATTTCGACCGGGCGATGGACTTGGAAATCGTCGATATCCGCAAGGAGCTCGATATCGACGTCCAAGCGCTCAAGGCGACCTTCCGCGAAGAACGGCTGCTGCTGCCCGGCAACAAGGCAAGCGAGCGGCTGGCGGTTATCTAACTGCCGCCGCCCAGTGAGTCACTAACGTCAGCCCCGCTTTCGCCCACCTCGCGATCATGGGCGGCTGCGGCAGCCCGATAGCGCTGCTCCAGTTTCTCCAAATGGCGATCCAAATGCACGCCGGTATCCACCCCCTGATCGATCGCCAGACGATAAAGGCTGACGGCATCGGCAAGCTCGCACAAAGCTCTCCATTTGGCGGTGCCGGTGGCGGCAAATTGCGAGAAAGTCGACATGGCAGCGGATCGGCTTCGGTTGAATCGCGAGAAAACGGAGGGGTCGCTGGTGACGTTTCCTCTTGCCCGAAAATGTTTAAAAAACCCGAAATTCAGCCCAAGGCGTCGATCCGCATTCAGGGCAGCGGTGACAGCGGGACCGGGCGCTCGATCGGCCGGCTACAGGCTGTGCGCCTTATGTATTTCCTTGACGAGGGCCGTCACCATCAGGTTGACGGCAGATCGGAAGCGATCTTGAAACGTCGATTTGGGGGCGAGACCGACGCGCCCATCGTGGGCTGAGATGACGAAACCAACGGTTCGATCTGCGAGCATCTCGCCGCGCGTCAATTTGATCTGCACGTTGCCGAAACAGGAGTCGGGAAAATTAGCGACCGACCCGGCGGTCGGTAGAATTTCGAGCAGGTACGCGCCGCCGGTCACGGCGTCCCTGACGACAACGCCAGATTGCCGCAGAAGTGTCTCTGCCTCGACTTTGAGAACATCAGGCGACGGCAAGCAGCCATCCTCGGCCTGATTGTGCACCACAATATGCACCGCCTCGACCTTGGCGAGCTGCTGTCGGTCATAAACCTGTGCAGTCGCCGCCGGCGGCAAACTCACAAGCGCCACTATGGCGGCGGTTAGCAATCGCACCATACTTTAAGCCTAGCACCGATCGTATCGGGACCAGAAGCGGTGCCGCGTAACGGGGCGCAGACTGATCAGCAGGGCCGCTTTACGACCGATCGGACGATGCATTCCAGCGTCGAGTGACCGGAAGTCGGTGTGGACCGCGCCACTTCTTCCGCGGCATAGGCGGAAGAGATGAATAAGCTGCTTCCCGGACCAAGATCGAGATTAAGCCGATCCAGGTTGGTATCGGCAGCATTGACAAGCGCGGTGATCGCCAACGGCGCAATCAATCCCAATTGAACGGCGACGAAGCCCGATCGTAGAGGCCTATGAAGTATCGCCCACACGGCACCGGCTACCACAGTTATGCCGGAAAATATCCCTAAGGCTGATAATTGCAGTGTCGGTCGGGTGCTGTCAGCAAGAAGGCTCTCAATCTGCTGCAAATCAAAGAGACCGGCTTTCACCGCGACGAAGAATAAACCTCCGACCGCGCCCCATACGAAGATTTCGCGAACGGACATTTCAGTGTTTCTACCTTGACCCAACCGCAATCCTTGTTCTCTCATCGTCATATTGTCCTCCATCGTAAGAACAATCCCCCAGATTTCAGGCTGCC
>JBFKGW010000260.1:0-4676 GCA_041633145.1 Alphaproteobacteria bacterium | reverse complement strand
CGGTCTTCTATGCCGACCTGGAGGGGTGCGCGCGGGTTGCCGCGGCGTTGGACATGCGGGTGGCGACCGGCGAGACCTCATACGGTTCGGCCGCCATGAAACAGCACCTGGAGGCGCGCGCCGCCGATGTGTTGATGCCCGATCTGCAGCGGATGGGCGGGATTACCGAATACTTGAACGCCGCAACCTTGTGCGCGGCCTATCACCAGCCGGTTTCCTCGCACCTGTTCACCGAAGCGTCGGCCCACGTGCTCGCCGCGCAGCCCCACGCCCTCATGCTGGAGCATATGGAGTGGTGGGAAGATTTGTTCGAAAATCCGCTGGTCGTCGAAGACGGCCAAGTGGCGCTGCCTGATGGTCCCGGCCTCGGTCTGACCCTGGCAGAGCCAGCCCTGGCTGGCTTTGCGGCCTAGGCGCACCCAACCCTTCGCCCGCGTCGATTACAAGCTGCAGAGGGTATTCTAAACAAGCCAATCAGTAGGCAGCGTAAACTGTTTTTCATCGCCGCTGGCATGTCTCGCGGCGCGACCTGGAAACGTGAGAGACATCCCAAACGGCGCATGTGCCAGCGGATCAGCAGGTGTGTTGATCGGCCAGCGCAGAACTCTTAGGGCCTTAACCTTACCAAGTGCATTGAAAATGAACTCCAATAAAATTAACCATAAATTTTAAATAAAATTGTTTTTAATTTAATTCCCAATTAACCATAAATACAATTTGATTGTTAAATTGATATTTTGTTAGTTTTTTGTTTGAAGTTGCTGAAATATCTGGGTTAGGGATCATGAAGATAAAAGGTTTGCTTGCCGCCGCAACCGTCGCTGCCATGGGATTATCAGCGACCGCAATCGCCACCCAGACGCAGGCGGCAAGAGGGACAGCCGCTCTTACAACCGTTGTTCCAAGCGATTTTCAAGCCACCTGGGACACCTTGCTCGATCGGCTCGATGACGGCGACTTCGCAATCAACGCCTCAATTAAAGAAAGCTCGACGATCAGAGTTCTCTTGCAGTCGCAAATCCCTTCAACCTGGGTCGATTGCGGCAGCATATCGGTCGACTCCCAACACAAGATCTTTGGCGATCGCAGCTACAAATTTCTCGCCGCTAATTCGGTTCGCTACATGGTCGCCGACGAGAAGGTCGATGAGCTTGTCGATGTCGAGCGGCGCACGGTCTTGAACGCGCTGGCGAGCATCAAGTTGACGCCAACGCAATCGGGAACTCAGGTAGACGTCGACGCCCACTACGTCTTGAAGTTCAGAACGCGCGAATTCGGCAACAACATTACCCCGCGTAATCTCGATGACAGCGTTAACTTCGACAGCGCGGGACGGGGCACGGTTACCGAAGAAATCCGCGAAGGGGCGGAGATGAAATTGGTCACCATCGACTGCCGGCCGACCGGCGAGCTCGAGCGCCGAATTGTCGCCGTGTTAGGCGCACCGACCGGCTAATCGGCTGCGGGCCGCTAGATGATTGGCCCAGCGCAAACTACTAAACTAATATATAACGAAACCGATCACGGATAGGCGTCTCGGGGGGAGCCGACCATGTCCGACGCACCGTATGATCCCGCTGCGTTCCGCCAGTTCGAACATGCGGGATGGCAACGCCTCAGCGACGGGTACCACCGCCACTGGGAAGCGCTGACCACACAAGCGATACCCCGCCTACTGGCGGCCGCGGAAATTACCAAAGGCATGCGCGTCCTCGATGTCGCGTGCGGGCCCGGCTACGTCTCCGGAGCAGCGACGGCATGGGGCGCGGTCACCGTTGGTATCGACTTCGCCGAGAACATGATCGCGCTGGCGCAAAGCATTTTCTCGGAGCTCGACTTTCGTGTCGCCGACGCCGAAGATTTGCCATTTGCCGAGGACATATTCGATGCTGTTCTCATCAACTACGGCGTGCTGCATTTTCCCGATCCCGAGAAGGCGCTCGCCGAAGCGCATCGGGTTTTGAAACCGGGTGGCCGTTTGGCGTTCACCAGTTGGGCGCCCGCAGAGGATTCGGCGATCACCATCGCCATGAACGCGATTGCCGAGCACGGATCGTTCAAGGTCGATCTGCCTGCCGGCACGCCGCTCTATCGCTTCGCCGATCCGGATGAGTGCCAGGCGGTGCTGGGTGCGATCGGCTTCGAGGCAGTCACTTGCACCGATCTCCTCTTCGCGTGGCGCCTGCCGCGGCCGGATGCGTTAATGGACACGTTTCGCCAGGCGACGGCGCGCATGAGCGGGTTGTTGAACGCGCAGGACCCGGCCGCGTTACCCGCCATTTCGGCGGCCATGGCCGAGGCGTGTGCGCCCTATGATCAGGGCGATGTTACCCTGTTACGGATGCCGGCAATGTTGACCACGGCCAAAAAGAACTAACTGTTGCTTCGGTTCCCTGGTTCGATCGTTTCTCGACATCGCTCCCTTTCAGCGAACGAAAACGACCAAATTGGGGTAACTGCGTTGCCTGACATTCCGCAATGTGTAGTATTCGGCTCCAATTGCTCAAGGGGAAGCGGCCCAATGGTGCGGGTAGTATCGAGTGTTGTCGGCGTCGTTGTTGGGGTGATGGCCGGATCGTCGGCTGCGACTGCGCAACAGCAACCGTTTTTCGATTTCAGCGCTTGCGAGGGCGTGATTTCGAGTTTGGCGCCGGGCGCGATCCCCGACGGCGAAGCCTATACCGTCGATATTTTCGACCCCACCGAGGTCGCCCTGCAGTTTCGCGGCATCTTCCTGGCCGAACTCAATAATGCGGAGAAGGTGACTCGCGACGATGGCAATCTGGTGTTCAGTTTCCGGTCGGAATCGATTTTCAGCGGCATCACATCGCGCAATCAGGTGAACCCGACCTATCGCGGCGAACCCGGCACGTCGCGGTCGTCGCCGCGTACCACTGAGGACGAAACGCGCGAGCTGATTCGCAGCGATCGGCGAACCCGCCGCGACGCTGTAAACGCGAGTCAGCAAATCCTGGTCGAGGCCGAACTCCGCAACCAGCAGACCCAACGCGTCGTCTGGTTGGCGACGGTGCGCTGCAATCCGCTGACCAATGATCGCAATTTACTGATGCGGTTTGTCTCTAAGGTGCTGATCGAGAACCTGGGTGAGGCCGTTAGGCAAAAGGCTTTCTAGCAACCGGGCTAACAAGGGAAGGGTTGGCGATGGTCCCGCTGTCGGCGAAACCGGAACCGGTGGTGATCGATTTAAGCCAGACCGCCCTGGTTGTCGTCGACATGCAAAACGCCTTCCTCTCCAAGGGCGGCATGTTCGACCTGGCGGGCTTCGATCTGTCCGGCGCGGCGGCGGCCATCGAGGTCAACCGGCGTGTGCTCGCGGCGGCACGTGCTGCGGGTATCAAGGTCGTCTATTTGCAAATGACCTACCGATCCGATCTGAGCGATGCCGGCGGACCGGCTTCGCCCAATTACCACAAGGAATTGGGCATGGTCATGATGCGTGACCGGCCCGAGCTTGCCGGCACGCTGATCACCGAAAATACCTGGGACTGGCAGATTGTCGATCAGTTGACGCCGCAGCCTGGCGACCGGGTGATTGCCAAATCGCGCTACAGCGGATTTTGGGGTACCAATCTCGACAGCTATCTGCGCAGCGAGAATATCCGCTATCTGTTGTTCACCGGCGTCGCCACCAATGTGTGCGTCGAGAGCACCGCCCGCGACGCATTTTTCAGCGAGTACTGGCCGATCCTGGTCGAGGACGCCATGAACCATTCGGGTCCCGACTTTAACCGGCAGGCGACCTTGTGGAATTTTGAGCACGTCTTCGGCTGGGTGACCAATGCCGAAAACCTGACCAACGCGCTGGCCGCCAACACCAATCGGTAGCTGCCGATGATCCGGCCCCTTTGAGTTTATCGAACGTACTGTTGGCGCACCGAAATTGCGACCTACATAGAGTTGCAGCAGCCGGTCGATCGAAGGAACCAACCGTGCGTAACGTTGCAAACCGTAAGTTGTTAGGGCTTGCTCTAGGCGGGGTTATCGCCGCCGCCTGGATCTCGCCGAGTGCTGTTCATGCTGATGGCCAACTCGCCCAAACCGCCGGCGAAGGCGATGCTGCAGGCATTGCCAGAGAGATCGAACTTGGCGATGAGAAGGCGCGGCAAGACGATAAGCAAGACGCCCGCGACGCGAGAGAACAGACGCAGAAAGATATTCGCCGGCAAGGCGCGATTGAGCGGGATGCAAGCGCTGGCGAGGCTGCGCAGCGCCGCTCCCAGCGCAGATCGCGTTTCAGGGCGATCCTCGAGAAGTAAATTCCCTTACTAGAGGCAAATTTCCATAGGAAATTGCGTGTTGGCGATGGTAATCGCCGGCGACATTGTTTGTGGTTGCGAATCTTTAACGTCGACTAAAATCCCGGCAGATCGGGGGACGCATGACGGTCGAACACCCAAGCGCAGAACGGCCGCCCGAAATCGACGGCCTGATCTGCGCCTATCTCTTGGACGGAGCGGGCGGCGGCAAGGCGCTTGACTGGGCCGGCGTGCGGGCCTGGACACCGGCCGACGGACTATTGTGGGTGCATCTCGACCGCCTGGCCGAACCGGTTCGCGATTGGCTTCTGAACGAGAGTGGTATCTCGCCGGTTATTGCTGAATCGTTGCTCGCGGAAGAGCCCAGGCCGCGCGTACTCGCCGACGGCGATGCACTGG
>JBFKGW010000259.1:0-4689 GCA_041633145.1 Alphaproteobacteria bacterium | reverse complement strand
GGGATAGCAAGGGGCCGTGGATGAAGGTCGGCGTTTCCGTCGCCTCGTCGGCGTGCGCCGGTAACGACGTTGCGAGGAATCCGGTCAGCGCCACGACGGCGATAGCAATTGGTTGCCACATTTAAAAAAAACCTCCTATTCCCGTGAGCGCTTACTGGTTCTTCGCGTCGCGCAGCTGCTTGATCAGACCCGGCCGCCAGTCTTGACCCTGGAGGTTATATTTCTCCATGTGCTTATCCATGGCGGCATTCTGGGCTTCGTAGGCGGGGAGCCAGTAGCCGGCGTTGGAAAATTCGCTGAACACCGGACGGCGGCCGGCCTGTTCCGGTGGCCCCTGCCGGGTCGGACCGGGCACCGACCAGGCGTCTTCGGTGATTACAGCCATCCGCTCGGTGGTACCGTCGGGCGTCACGTTCCACACCATATTATCGGTGGCCATCGATAACGGCCCGTCATAGGTCTCGCGAATAGCATCATAGAGATTGAAGCGCGTCGCTTCCTCATTGAGAAAATGGTAGGCGACAGCGTGCCCCGGCCTAATGGTGCTCATTATTTTGCCGAAGGCTTGGCCCGAAGTATGAAACGCGCAGCACGCGCGCCACGCCAGTTGCGGCGGCTGGTTGTACCATTGCACGAAATCGCCGGGCACCATGAACGCTTCGTGGATGACCAGATCAGCATCGGCAGCGTGTTCGATAAACCACTCGTTGGGAGCCGTATCGCCGCCAACCACCACTTTGATGCCTTCGTACTCGGCGATGTAGCTGACCGGGCCGTCGCCGGTATGGATCGCCGGGATGGAACGAACGACCACGCCGCCCTCGTCGTAGACGATTTGATTGACACCGCGGTAGTCGAACTCAACGACTTCGATCTCACCCGGTTGTGGTGTGATCTGGAACGAGCGCGTCTCCTTGTCCCACGCGACGAATTTGAGGAAGCCGTCAATCGCCGCCTTGGTGCCCAATTCCGGATGCAGGCCCGACGGTCCCCATACTTTCAGGCCGGTCGGACGGCCGGCTGTCCAGCCGCCCGCCCACAGGGCGTCGAGATCGCCCATATGGTCGGTGTGCAGATGCGTTAGAAATACTTTATCGAGAAACTCATAGGGGATCATATAGGCGGCGATATTGTCCATCGACCCGGTGCCGATATCGAAGAGGATCTTGTCGCCATTGCCAAACTCGAGCAGGAAACACGTCGCGGCCTGGCCGTGGCGCGCGGCGGGCATGCCGGTGCCGCAGGCCGTTATGCGGATTTCTTTCTGATCGATGGTCTCGGTGCCTGGGTAGTAGACATAGCGATCGGGGGCGACGCTATTGCGGTCGGGCACAACACCGCCAGCCGCCAGGGCGCTCGGGATCGTAATGAGCCGGCTGCCGAACTCGAGGATGTCTTCGCCATAGTGTCCCACCGCAACACCGGCGAGCGCCACAGTAGCAATCAAAGTCGTTTTCAGGTTGAGCCTGGGGTGCATGCGAATGTTCCCTTTTCATTGCACTTCAAAATGAGAGGCACGCCACCAGATCGATGGTTTCTGGCGCCTCTTAGTCATCGCGCTCACATGTAGGCGAACGGCGCTGCTCGCTGTTTCCGCCTGGATTGATACGGATCAGTCCAAACCCTGGTCTGATGCGCTATTTAAATCGACTAATTCGTGCATTTATGTGAAGGTTCGCGCTAGGCCAATTTGGTCAAGGTCACGTAGAAATAGACAATGATCGAAACATTTGATCGGGCACTATGTCGCGGTGGAGAGAAACGAAAGCGACATGATTAGTCTCCGGCGCATTTTTACTGTCGCTTTCATTTGGGCGAACGCAGAAAAGACCGTCGCCGGTCCGCGTGCACCAGGGGCGGCGTGTTGATTCGCTTGCAGACCGACGATCCCGGCGAATTTCAGGAAGCCGTTGCTCCCGCGGATTTAAAGGCGCGAGTAAGCACGCTTGACCACGCACCGTTTTGTGCGCAGCTGACGCTGGCAAAACTGCCAACTACGGATTTATTTCACGTGCACGGCGAGAATTTGAAAGTTGTCGCCCCACCGCATGATTACCTGTCAGTCACGATACCTCTCGCATCTAGCTTCGAGGCTGCGTGTGCGGGCGTGATGCACGATTTTATACCCGGCACCGCGCATATTGCGGCCGGATCGGAGCCGTTCAAACTCAAGCTACGCGACAGCAATATTATCGTCGCCCGTTTTTCGCCTCGCCTCATTCAGAGATTTGCCGATCGGCTCTGCTCAACGGGAGCCTCGAATCCGCTTTCTTTGGATCGTCAGATCAGTATGAAACCGGCGACGGCGCAGAGTTTTTGGCGCTATCTCACGTATCTGTGGAGAGAATCCCGCAGTGGCAGCAATATTTTTGCCTCTTCGTCAGTTGCAGGAGAGCTTGAATCGACTTTGCTCTCGTTGTTGCTTTTTTCCATCGACGATCAAGTTGGCGGTCTTCTGCGTCCCCAGGACGCCTATGTTTCGCCCGTTCACGTTCGGCGGGCGCAAGACTATATCGGGGCTAACCTGTTGAACCCGGTTTCCCTGGCCGACATCGCCGAAGCGGCCGGCGTGTCGGCGCGCACCCTGACCCGCGCCTTCCAGGACCGCCACGGCACCAGTCCGATCGCGTATCTGCGCCAACTGCGGCTCGAGAGCGCGCAGCGCGAGCTATTGGCCGCCGATCCCGCCGCCGAAACGGTGACCAACGTCGCCCTCAAATACGGCTTCTACGATCCTGGCCGCTTCGCCACTTATTACCGCAAGGCCTTTGGCGAACGCCCCTCGGAGACTTTGCGGCGATAGCCGAGGCGTTCAGTCGCATATGATCTAATACGTACCTTATAGTCTCCATACTATTTGGTATTAATTAGTTGAATGTGATAGACACCTACTATTGTCGCTAGACGATAGCTGTGGAGGGGACGAGGGCGGTCCGTGGCTACCAAACCGAAACGCAAGAAACGCTTAAGCCGTAACGACTGGCTGGCGCGGGCGATGGACGTGTTGTCCCGGGAAGGCGCGGCAAGACTAAACATCGATAGCTTGTGTGAGGCGCTCGGCGTCACTAAGGGCAGCTTCTATGCTCACTTCGAAGACCGCGCTGATTTCGTCGCACAGCTCGTCGCCTATTGGCGAGATAACTTCACCCAAAACGGCATTGACGCGATCGATCAACAGCAAGATGTGACGGCCGAGGAACGCCTGTTCGCGCTCATGCAGTTTTTGCACCGGACACGCTCTGCCCGCCACGACGCCGCGGTGCGCGCGTGGGCGGCGCGGGAGCCGGAAGTCGCGCGAGCCGTGCAAAAGGTCGACAAGCTGCGGTTCGATTATCTGCGGCAAATCTTCCACGACATGGGCTTTCGCGGCGCTGAGCTCGATTTGCGGACGCGGCTGTTCGTCGTCTACCACAGCATGGATCAAGGCATGCGGTTGCCCGCCTCCGGTTTGAAGGCCGACAAGGAAATAAAGCTGCGGCATGCTTTCTTCACCCGCGCCTGACCAGGGCCCGGTTTGGCTCGAACCTAACCGTCAGCTGGTGGCTGAGAATACTTGCGTTACTCCAATACGTATGGGCACTAAATGAAAATTTTTACATCCACATATTTGTAAAAAATTCACATGCTCAAAAAACGACCAAAATCGAATTTCTCGCCGAAAGACGTTGGTGAAATTTTTATCGGCGCAGTAATTTTGGCTTTGCCTATTTCGGTAACCGAAGAGGTTTGGCAGCTTGGTTCCGAGCTTGCGTTATGGCGTACAGCATTAATTAGCTTGGCCTCGATCGTTTCCATCGGGTTTTTCGGATTTTACAAATTTTACGGCGGATCATTAGACGGTGTCTTTACAGAATTTTGCGCGCGGGTCTTTACCGTCTATTTAATCGCGAACTTGGTTGCATTGGTCGGCTTATTGGTAATCGACAGATTACCGCTAATTGAGGACCCAATCGTCGCGATCAATCGCATTATATTGGTTGCCTTTCCAGCCAGTTTCAGCGCCACCATTGTCGATAGTCTGAGATGAGGTAGAGGTCCAAGTTTCACTGACGCAATGTTCCGCCACGCCTTCTTCACACGCAGCTGAAAAGGCTCAGTCTCATTATTGGCCGGCGCGGCGCAGGTTTTCCGCGTTGGCGCGCATCACCGAGATAAAATCGCCGCTGGCCGGCACGTTCATCGCCGGCGCAAAGACGACGACGCGGAGGCCGAGGTCTTCGAGCCGGCGGCGGGTCGCCGGGTCGGGCGCGCCCTCCCACAGCATCCAACCAATGCTGCGTTCCTTGGCCACCCGTTCCAAGGCCGGCCAGTCGTCCTCGGGCGGCGCGGTGGCGGGCTCCCAGAGGAACGGGATGATCTCCAGGTCGTAGCGCCGGCCGAGGTACTGGTAGATCGGGTGTGAGGCGAGCACCGCCGACCCGACGACCGGCGCCAGAGCGTCTTGCAACTGCTTGTCGATGTCAGCGAGGTCGGCCTTTAGACGTACAGAATTTGCATCGATGATTGCCTGCTGATCGGGCAGGCGGTGCACCAGCGCCTGGCGGATGGCGTCGGCCTGGGCGAGCGCCTGGGTTGGGTCGAGCCAGGTGGTAAAGGCGACGTCGCCGTGGGCGTGGGCGCCCTGGGGTCCGTGCTGATGGGTGACGCCGGACGATGTCGCGATCAGCCGGTCGCGGATGCCCGCCGAGG
>JBFKGW010000258.1:0-4690 GCA_041633145.1 Alphaproteobacteria bacterium | reverse complement strand
GGACCCGGCGCGGGCGCCTTCCAGATGGCCGGCGCCATGGCCGAGGCGGTCAACCGCGCGAAGGTCGATGTCGTCATGACCAACCGGGCGTCGCCAGGGTTCGTGGCCAACACGCGGATGGTCGAGACCGGCGGTTCCGACTTTGCGTTGACCAACGGCATCTTCGTCTTCAGCGCGCAGAACGGGAATAAGCCGTTCACGGAAATGAAGGCGAAGAACATCCGCGGTGTTGGCCCCGTCTCGACTTCTTGGTTCCAGATGGCGGTTACCAAGAAATCCGGCATCAAGACCTACATGGACCTCAAGGATAAGCGCGTAAGCTATGCCCCGAAGGGCAGCAACACCGAGTTCATGACGCGCACGATCCTCGAAGAGCTGGGCATCAACGAGGGCATCAGCAAGGAATACATGCGCTGGGACCAGGCGGCCACAGCGCTGACCGATGGCAGGATCGACGCTTTCGGCATTCCGAACCCGGTGCCTTCGCCCTCGATCTTGCAGGCGGCGGCAAACCAGCCGTTACGCATCCTTAAGCTGCCCGATCCGGTCATCGACATGTTCGTCAAGTCGAACCCCGGTTATTACCGGGACACCGTCAAGGCTGGCTCCTATAACGGGATGGAGGACGAGTCCTTCGATACGGTCGCATATACGATTTTCGTGACAGCGAACGCGAACGTGCCGGACGATGTTGTTTATCGCGTGACCAAGGCGACGTATGGCCCCGACAACCGCGATTTCATCGTCAACTCCTTCAAGGCTTGGCGGATTGGCTTCGCGGCGGCCGAGAACGCCGGTTTTCTCGATCAGATGAAGGGTTTCGGGATGGAGCTCCACCCCGGCGCCAAGAAGTTCTGGACCGAAGTGGGTTTGATCAAATAGCCCGCTCCAGTATGTCACCGGGCGTAGATTACGCCGCGCGTCGCGGGAGAGGCTTCGCTAGCCTCTCCCGTTGTGGCGCACTGGATCACCAGTATACGGCGGACCGCGGCCCGAACGTCCGCAGGAAAAGAGAACGCACATGACCGCCGTTTGGACGCAGTTTCGCCGCGGAATACGCTTTCTATTTATGCCGGAAATAAAGTCGCGCCGCATTTTGCGCGACGGCCTTGCGCCGGGCAATCTCATTTTGTGGGCGGCGGTAACCGTTGTCCTGCTGCTGCTGTCGACGGTTCTCACCGGCACATCCTACGAACTCTACCTGCCGCATTATTTTTCCTGGCAGTGGGTCGAGATCACCGTGGTCGATCTGCCGCCCTGGGTGTGGATCGTGTTCTGGCTGCTGGCGACCGGTTTATGCTTTTTCCCGCGCAACACGGCAGTCGCCGTGGCCGTGATCTTCGCGCTCTACTACGTCTACGCCGCGGCCAGCGGCAGCACCATCCGGCTGCCTTTCGGCGGCGCCGATCTGGTTGAGTTTCCGCGGCTACCGATCTACGCCTTTCATTACTTCCTGCCGCTGTTCATTGCCTTTTCGTGCGTGCTCACCTTCATCTTCTATCCGGCGAGCCATAAGTCGCCGAAGGATCGCCTGTCGGCTATCGATGTGATTCTGTGCCTGATCACCGTGGCGTCGACCATCGACTTTATTTTCAATTTTGCCGAGCGCGGCGAGCGCGCCGGCCTGGTGCATTGGAACGACGTCATCTTCGGCACCGTGATGACGGTCGTCTCGATCGAGATGTGCCGACGGGTACTCGGGCTGATGCTACCGATGCTCGGGCTGATTTTCCTCGTCTACACGATTTTTGGTCCCTATTTCCCCGAAGCGATCGGGCACCGCGGCTTCCCCTACAACGAGGTTGCAGCCTACCTCTATAGCGAAAGTGGCATTTACGGCACCATTGCCAACGTTTTCGCCACCTACGTCTTTATGTTCATCGTCTTTGGCGCCATCCTGCAAATGACCAAGGTGGGCGACGTTTTCATCGACCTCGCCTTCTCGCTGGTCGGCCGCTTCAAGGGCGGCGCGGCCAAGGCGTCGACGATCTCCAGCGGCATGGTCGGCTCGATCGTCGGCAGCGGCGCCGCCAACATCGTCGTTACCGGCACCTTCACCATTCCTTTGATGCGGCGCTCGGGCTACGCATCGCACTACGCCGCCGGGGTCGAGGCAACGGCCTCGATCGGCGGCCATCTGATGCCGCCGATCATGGGCTCGGCGGCGTTCATCGTCGCCGCGTTCACCGAAGTGAGCTATGCCCGCGTCGCGCTGGTCTCGCTGGTGCCGGCGCTGATGTACTATTTCTCGGTCTACATGGCGGTGCACTACCGGGCGTGCAAGGAAGGCATCTCGGGCCTGCCGCGCGAAGAACTGCCCGATTTTAAGACCATCATTCGCAAGGACGGTTACCGTCTGCTGCCGGTCGCCCTGCTGATTTTCCTGTTGATCATCGGGTTCTCGCCGTTCTTCGCGGCGTTCTGGGCGATCGGGGCGGCGCTGGCGGTTGCGTGTTTGCGCGAAGACACGCGGCTGCTGCAACTGCCCGCGCCAGTTGCCTCGGTGCTGCGTTGGGGCGGCGCGCCGCAACCGGCAGAAGGCGAGACGGTGCCGGACGGTCCGGCGGCGCGCTATGGTGGACTGTTCGCCGGCGCCGTCTTGCTGGTCGGGCTGCCGACGTTGTTCGGCCTGTCGCTCGGCGCGGCGCTATTTTTCGCCGTCTGCGGCACCATCCTATTTTCGTCGCCGCGGATGATCCGGACGCTGACCGAAGGCTCGATAAACTCGCTGATCATCGGCGCTACCGCCGGCATCATGGGCATCGTGCTCGCCGGCGTGACCATGCCCGGACTGGCGCTGCGTTTCCCGGCCATCGTGCTGGAATATGCCGGCGGCAGCCTGCCGATGGCAATCGTGCTGTGCGCTATCGCCAGCTACATCATGGGCATGGGCATGACCATCACGGCGGCCTATGTGATATTGGCAATTCTTGCCGTGCCGGCGCTGATCGAACTCGGCGTGCCCGAACTCAATGCCCATCTGATCATCCTCTGGTTGAGTCAGGATTCCTCGCTGACGCCGCCGTTCGCGCTCGGCGCCTTCATCGCCGCCGGCATCGCTAAATCGGATCCAACGCGAACCGGCTTCGCCAGCGTCATGCTGGCCAAGCCGCTCTATGTGGTGCCGTTCCTGATGGCCTATTCACCGATCCTGATGGATCCGGGCTCGGCCTGGTGGGACATCTTAATCGTCTGGGCGACCGGCTTCGCCGGCTTCTTCGCTATGGCGATCGCCTTCGAGGGCTATTTCCGCCGCCGCCTGACCTGGTGGGAGCGCTTGCTCTTTATGGCGACGGCGTTGATGTTCTTCTTCCAGATCTGGTGGCTGAAGGTCGCCGCCGTCGCCTGCCTGGGTCTCTGCGTCGCCGTGCAGAACTTCTATCGATCAGCTGAAATCGGGGTTGTAGCGCTGGCCAAGCCAAGCGAACCGTAGGCGAAACGCGATCGAAAGGCCGGACAGATGTCTCGATTGAAGATGGGGCACATCGGACTGCATGTGCGCAACATCGAGGAAGAGCTTGAATTCCTTGGCTTGCTCGGCGCTGAACTCACCAGCATCGACAGCTTGCCGCGCGGACGCGTCGCCTTCGTCAGCCTCGATGGTGTCTGGCACCATAATTTTGCCCTGTTCGAGGATGGCTCACCGCTGCCCAGCGGTCATTCCCAGAAGGAACGCATGGGGCTCGACCATATCGCCATGGCGACCGACAGCCGCGCATCGGTCGATGCGTGGGTGGAAAAGCTGACCGCAAACGGCATCGACGTAACGGGCCCGCAAATTCAGGGGCCGGAGGGTGGCGGCCTGGAAGGCGGCAGCGGCAGCTATACGATCTTCTTTACCGATCCCAACGGGATCTGCTTCGAGATCTTCGCCGACGCGATGACGGTATCAGAATACCGCGAAAAGCAAGCGGACCAGGCGACCTCGAGCGCTTAGCCGTTCGCCGTGGTCGGATCGATCATGCGCTTAACCTCGGTCACCTTGGTGGCCGGGAAGCCCGACAGCTCGGCGTGCTTTTGGATCACATCCTCGCTCTCCGCCAGGTAGATGCAGAAGGTTTTGTCGCCCGCCACATAAGAATGCTGCCACTGAATTTCGGGCGCGAGCTCGCGCAGCACCTCGTTGGATTTTTGCGAGGCTTCGCGCAGCTGTTCGCGCTCTAAGGTACCGACTTCGGGAATATCCCGCTCGATAACGAACATCCGCATGGCTGTTCTCCCTCCCTTGTGCTCAGCGCCGCCAGGCGATCCGTTACCGCGCGAAACAGCTGCTGCTGTCCTGTGCAATTCGCGACCTCGGATTTTCCTGCCCAGCGCGCGCGTTTAGGCTATCACTCCACAGGGGGCCGGATATAGCCGCAAACTGAAATTTGAACAGCGGTTCCGCGCGGTCTCTGTTCTTTTGAGTTTTGGACGGAGTCGTTTCCTAAAGCGGCCATTCGTGCCCTATTTTGCAGACCGATTATTTGAAGGACTGGCCCATGACCGCTCCTGCTTCAAAACAAACACGCCGCCGCCGCTTCAAACTCCGCGGTTTGATCACCTACCTGCTTGCCTTGAGCTTCTTCGTTTTGGTGATCAGCGGCGTCGTGAACTTCCTGGCGCCGTCCGGGCGGATCGCCAGACAGATCGACTGGTCGCTGCTCGGTCTCGACCGTATCGCTTGGCAATCGCTCCATCTGAGTTTCGC
>JBFKGW010000257.1:0-4691 GCA_041633145.1 Alphaproteobacteria bacterium | reverse complement strand
TGGCGGCCACGCCTGTTCGCGCACGGTGCCGGACGAATTCAACCAACTCATTTTAAAGTTTCTTCAGAGCTGACACCGGAAACCTATCGCAGGAGGACAGATATGGCACACCAGGCAATCATCCCGGCGGGCTCGGCGCCGCCGCTGGCGCCCTATTCGCCGGGCGTCAAGGCCGGCAACACGGTTTATGTGTCGGGTGTGCTGGCGCTGGATAGCGACGGCAACATCGTCGGCGAAGGCGATATCAAGGCACAGACCCGCCAGGTCATCGAATCGATCAAGGCGGTGGTCGAGGCGGCCGGCGGGTCGGTGAGCGACATCGCCTTCAACCAGATTTTTTTGTCCGATCTGTCCAACTATGGCGCCATGAACGAAGTCTATGCCGAATATTTCGGCGATAACCCGCCAGCGCGCTACTGCATCAAGGCCGATCTGGTCAAACCCGAATTCCTGGTCGAGATCGCGTCGACGGCGCACATCGGTTAGCCGCTGCGGGAAAATTACCCGGATCGCCGGCGAAAGCTGGCGACGCCGGCTGCGGTCAGTGCGCCGATGACGATCAAGGCGCCAACCATCTGCAGCGGCGAAAGCAGTTCGCCGAGAAAAATGAACGCCGCCGCCATCGTGAACAACGGCTCGACGTAGGAGTAGAGGGTCGCTTTGGCGGGCCCGATCATCGCGATTGCTGCGAAATAACCGATGATGCCGGTGGCGTAGAATATGGATGTCCCGGCCATGCCGATCCAGCCGCTGGTGGTCTCCGGCAATTGCGGATCACCGCGAATGAGGCTGACGGCGATGAAGACAGTGGCGGCTGTGGTCACGATGTACAGCGTCACCGGACGGGAGTCGCCGCTGCGGATAATGCGGCTGCTCAGGGCTGAGACGATGGCCAGGCCAAGTCCGCTGACCAGTCCGTAAATAACCCCAACAACCGACAATTCGCCGGTATCGACGCCGAGCGTAAGGGCAAGGCCGCCGAAGGCGACGATCGCGGCGGCGATCGTCGCGAGGGTCAGCTTCTCCCAGCCCATGACGGCGACAATAAAACTGGTGAACAGCGGGAACAGGAAGAAAATCAAAACGGCGAGCGACACCGGCAGTTGCTCGATGGCGCTGAGGATCGAGAACGAATAGACCACCGTAATCAAGCCAAGGAAGATCGACGCATAGGCGTCGTGCTTGGGCAGCGAAAACCGGGTGCCGGTCGCCCACAAAATCACTGCGAGTGCGACCGTCGGCACAATGAACCGCCCGGTGGCGACCGTCAGCGGGTCGCTGCCGCCGTTGTAGGCCAGCGCTGCCATCGTATTGGTCAGCGCAAAGCTGACCGTAAACCCCAGGACCAGGGCGACCGCCAGAAGCTCGCGGCGTTCCATTTTCTATTGCCTCAACGATAATTTCGCGCACTCAACCACAAAGCCGCCCAGTATTGTATGCCGACATTTGCCTTTACAGGCGTCTGTCGTAACCTGTGGTACGCAGAAAACCATTGAGGCAGGACAAACCATGGCATCCGAACCGTTGATCCATCTGAAGGGCGATATCGTCGAGGCCGCTGACGCCCGTATTTCGCCGTTCGACCGTGGTTTTTTGTGGGGCGACGGCGTCTATGAGATCACGCCCTGCTTCGACGGCAAGCTGTACCGGCTGGGCGACCATCTGGACCGGCTCTACCGGTCATTGCGCTATGTACGCATCGACCCGGGCCTGGATCAGGCGGCGATGGAGGCGGCGACCCTGGAATTGCTGTCGGCCAACGCACAGCGCCTCGAACCCGGCGGCATGTACCGGGTCGGCCACTGGGTGACCCGCGGCGAGGAAACCATGTCGATGGGCGCGCGCGCGGCCGGGCAGGCGACCGTGGTAATCTTTTTCCGCCAAGCCGATGTGGCGGCAATCGCGCGCGACCAGGCGTCCGGTGTGCGGCTGTCGGTCACCGCGACGCGGCGCAATCCGCCCGAGTGCATCGAGGCGCGCGCCAAGGTGACCAGCAAAATGAACCAGATCCTGGCCGAACTCGACGCTGCGTCGCACGACGCCTTGTCGCTGATGCTCGATATTTACGGCAATGTCGCCGAGAATTCGTCCGCCAACTTTTTCATCGTGCGCGACGGCGAAGTGTGGACGCCGCCGGAGCGCAACATCCTCGAAGGCGTGACACGCATCTCGGTGTTCGAACTGTGCGACAAGCTGGGCATTCCCCTCGAGGAGCGCGATTTCACCATGTACGACGTCTCGCAGGCGGAAGAATGTTTCCTCACCTCGAGCGCGATTTGCGCCATGCCGGTGCGCGAGATCGACAGCTTCCGGCCGAAGCTCGACGTGCCGGGTCCGATTACCAGCCAGCTGATCGCCGCGTTTGCGGCCGAAACCGGGTTCGATTTCACCAAGCTGCCGCAAGCCGCATAATCGTCAATCAACCGGATTTTGCGACTTGGCAAGCCGATAGCTCAGCGAGAATCGCATTTCGATCACGTGCAATGTGCAAATAACCCTCTCCCATAGGGAGAGGGTGGCGAGCGATAGTGAGCCGGGTGAGGGGTTACAATTTGAGATGGGTATCCTGGATGGAATTTAACCCCTCACCCCAAACCCCTCTCCCCAAAGGAGAGGGGCTTAACGCGTTGCCTGTTCCCGATTGAATGTCTGAAAAAAAAATCTCTACGCCTTTGCCTCGACCGCGAGATTAAGCAACCGCGCCGCGTTGCCGCCCCACACCAGCGCCTTGTCGTCTTCCGAGAGGCCCTCGACCGAATCGACGTGGCCAACCGGGTCGGTCTCGGCCATATCGTAAGGATAGTCGGTACCCATCAAAATATGGTCGGCGCCCCACGATTCGATCAGGTGGCGCAATTGCATTTCGGTGAATACGACGGTGTCGAAATGCAGCCGCTTGAGATAATGGGACGGCGGATTGGGCAGATTGACATGGTTGCCATGAACGTCTTCGCGCGTCGCGTAGGGGTGATCGAAGCGGCCCCAATAGCCCGGCAAATAGCCGCCGCCATGGGCGATGCAGATCTTCAGGCCGGGGTGGCGCTCCAAATATCCGTCGAAGATCAAATGGCCGATCGCCAGCGACGACTCCAGCGGATGGCCGATCAGGTTGGTGAAATAATGATCTTTCATGCGCGCACCTTCGGTGGTGCCGATGGGATGCATGAAGATCAGCATGTCGAGTTCCTCGACGCGCGCGAAGAATTTCTCCAACCCCGCGCGGGTCAGTTCCTGGCCCTCGACATTGGTGCCAATCTCGACGCCGCGCATGCCGTGCTCGTTGTGGCAACGCTCGAGTTCGGCGACCGCCAACTCGGGTGCCTGCAACGGCACTGTGCACATGGGCGCGAAGCGGTCGGGATATTCTGCGCCCAACTCTCCTACGCGGTCGTTTGCGACGCGCGCCACCTCGCGGCCCAGTTCCGGGTCTGCCCAGTATGAATAGTGAAACGGCGAGGGCGAAATCGCTTGCACGTCGACGCCGCAAGCATCCATATCGGCGATGCGCAGTTCCGGGTCGGTCAGCTTTGGCATCAGTATTTCGTTCTGTTCCACATTCAGCTTGCGCGTCAGATCGCTGGCGAAGTGGACCACCGGCATTTGCTCAATTGTCCATTTGCCGTCCACCATGGCGTCGCACTCGGGAACATGGACGTGGCAGTGAATATCGACCGTTAGGTGCTTGCGGCCGCTTTTGACGGTCTGGCTATGGCCATGGTCGGCCGCCGGCGCGTGGGTGGCACATTTAAACAACATTGGATTCTCCCCGGTTCGTTCTAATTCATTGAGCAAGTAACTTCAGGGCCACAGCGTCCCTGGCGCCTTCGATTGCGGTAGCGACTTCAGCAAGGGTGCGGTCGCTACCTGAAAGGCTTCCCTAACTTAGGTGACTTGATTCCTGAGCCCGAAATTTAGCTGTGTCGAAGGTTCCCTTTGGTTTCAGGCCGTAGTTGTGCGCGCCGAGTGTCGTTCCTATGGGTAGTACCTGTCAATTCGGTCAAATTATCGCCGCACATGGTGATACCGCTAAAAATGCAACACTGGCAAAAATGCAACACTCGATAGAATAACGTCCCATCCGGAAAATCTCGATTTTTTATGGTTGCAATCGGGTTTCCGTTGTTGTCTAAGGATTCCTAAGGTTTAAATCAGTTAAGGTTACTTCATTGTTTGGCGGTATTCACGCTGCCGAAACCGATCCAGTTTAAGGGGGACTTCCAAATGAACCGCGCATCGTTGCTAGGTGGAACCGCAATTGCAGCGTTAATGGTTTCTGCGCCGGCTATGGCCGGTTCTGTTGGTACCGGCGACAACCTCGAGGTAACTATCGCTGGCGAGGTTCGCGTTTCCGTTGCTGCTGTTGACCAGGACGACAGCATTGGTGCCGGCCGCGGCTACAGGTTTGTTACCGATGAGGCTGAACTGGTCATAGAAGCTCGGAATACGGCTGACGCCTTCGGCCATCCGTTTCTCTACGGGGTCGAGATTGTTCTCAATGTGAATACCGACGATTCCACGGTCGGCGACAAGGCTTACGCCTTCATCGACAGCCGCGAAAATTTGGGCCGTCTCGAAATCGGTGACCAGGACGATGCGATCGACCGCATGTTCGTTGCCGGTGAGGATGCGCTGGTTGGCCGCGGGGGCTACGATGGCGAACTTGCCGATATCTTCAGGTTTGGCGACACCTG
>JBFKGW010000256.1:0-4701 GCA_041633145.1 Alphaproteobacteria bacterium | reverse complement strand
CTCGCCGCGCAGCGCGTATTCGCCATACCATTGGCGTCGCCCAGATCAAGCGCGCGGTGGTTTCGGCAATTGCCGAACTGGCGCGACCGGCGCGCCGCCGAGTGTCGTTCTGTGACTGTCCGGCCGATGGGTCGACGCATAGCCTCTAAATCGAGGCCCGGCGTTTTAAAGGCTGGGCAGGGGCTAAGTGGAAGCATTGCTCCCACGAAATCGCGCGGCGCCATCAGTGCACCGGTGGGGCTATTGCCTGAGCTGGTACGAGCCACCGATACCATGACCGGCCTCCCTTTTATTTGATCGTAGGTCCTCGCTCCACAGGGAGTCAATTGGATTGGATGGCCGGAGCGGGAGAGCCGCAACCACCGATTCTCAAAGAGCAGCACAACTCGGCCTGACCGCGCATCGATCGGGTCTGCGGGGAGCCGTTTGCCGGTTACGCAAGTTCAGTTTTCGCCGCGTCTTACCGGTTCACGATGCGGACAGCGGTTTATCCGGCTTCTGCCATGCGGCTTTCGTCGATAGCGGCCTGCTCGGCCTGCCGGCGCGCCTCGACGATCTGGCGAGCGGTGTCGTCGGGAATACCAGCGCCGGCCAACACCATCTCACTCAGTTGCAAACTTGCCTCCGTGGTTTCCGGGATGGCGTGGCTGGCACCCTGCCCGATCAGGCGCGTGGCGTGGTCGATATCGCGGGCACGGGCGTAGATCGCGAGGTCGGGCCAATGCTCGCGCGCGGCGGTGACCACCTGCTCAGCCGCTTGCGGGCTGTCCATCGTGATGACCAGCGCGGCCGCATCTTCGGCACCAAATTTGCGCAACAGGTCGGGCTGGCTGGCATCGCCGAAAAAGATCGACGCGCCGTCGGCGCGAAACTGCGCGACCAGGCCGGCATTGGCATCGAGCGCAACATAAAACAGCTCTTGTTCGTCGAGCAGCGAGCCGAGCATTTGGCCGACACGCCCGTAACCGACGATAATCACATGACCGGCCAGTTCCGTCGGCAGGTCCGCATCGGGCTGGCCACGTCGGATCTCCCACGCTTCGACGCCACGCGCCAGCCGGCGCGCGAGGTTCGCGACCAGTGGCGTCAGGATCATTGTCAGTCCGGCGACGATGAGCATGAACTGGACCGTGTCGGCGGGCAGCAACCCGACGCTGGACGCCACGGCGATCACCAAAAAGGCGAACTCGCCGCCCTCGCCGAGCAGCAGGGCAGCTTCGAGCGATACCGAACGCGGCTCGCCGAACAACCGGGCTAGCGCGTAGACGATCGGGCTTTTAATCAGAAACAGGCCGACGACCGCAGCGATCAGCCAGAGCGGCCGTTCGGCAACCTGGGCAATGTCGACCGACATGCCGATCGAGACGAAGAACAGGCCCAGCAGCAGACCCTTGAAAGGCTCGATATCGACTTCGATGGCGTGGCGGTATTCGGTCTCCGAGAACAGAAGCCCGGCCAGGAAGGCGCCCAGCGCCATCGACAGGCCCGCCTTCTCGGTCGCCAGCGCCGTGCCGACGATCACCAAAAGGACGAGCGCGAGAAACATCTCGCGGCTGGCAGCGCCACCGATAAAGCGAAACAGCGGTCGGATCGCCAGTCGGCCGATGACAAGGATTACCGCGACCGCGATCAGCGCCTGGCCGAGCGCCGACGCGAAGGCAAGCAATACCGATCCGTCGCTTTGTCCAGCGAACGCCGCGACCAGGAACAGGATCGGTACGACGGCGACGTCCTGAAACAACAGAACGGCAAAGGTGGTGCGCCCGGTCCGCGTCCCGAGGCGCCGATTCTCGGCCAGCACCTGCATGACAATTGCCGTCGAGGAAAGCGCAAAACCAGCGCCGAGTACCGTCGCCACCGGCAACGGGTTCCCGAACAAGGACGCGATCACGGCGATTATGGCGCCGGTCACCACAACCTGGGCACCGCCCAGTCCGAACACCAGGCGGCGCATCGCCCACAGCCGGTCGATTGAGAGCTCGAGCCCGATCATGAACAACAGGAACACGATGCCGAGTTCAGCTAGAGCCCGCACGGCGTCGGGCTCGGTAAAGGCGGCGTAGGCGAGCCAGGGAAGCGTATCGGCGAAGCGGGCGATGCCGTGCGGTCCGATCACCAGGCCGACGATCAAGAAACCGAGCACCGGACTGATCTTGAGGCGACTGCCCAGCGGCACCACGACGCCGGCGGCGACGAGAAAGACAATCACCTCGCGTAGACTGAGCGTCTCGATTTGCAAAAGAGGCCTTCCGATGATTCGCGCCAATGGTTCGCCCGCGCCGGGCCTGTTTAGCTCATCTCGGCGACTCGCAGAACCGGAACGTTATGAACGTCCGTCGAAACGCGATTCAATTTTCAAAGGAGACCAGCGTCCCTGGACCGCTCGATTTGCATCAGCGATCGGGAAAGCTTGGCCGCTCGCCGTCGATAGATTTGCGGACGGAAGAGTTTGTGAGTTAACCCGAATCGGGCCGCTTGGTCGCCGCGACGCCTTCCGGCTTGCCAACGACGACGATGGTCAGCGCCTTGGGATCGAGAAGCTTCTGCGCCACCCGGCGAACGTCATCCAGCGTCACGGCTTCGAAATACCCGTTGCGCTGGTTGATGTAGTCGATGCCCAAATCCTCGCGCTGAATAGCAGTCAACATATTAGCGATCGCTGAAGTATTGCTAAATCGCAAGGCGAAAGAACCGGTGATATTGTCTCTGGCCGCGGCAAGCTGTTCGTCGCTTATGGCGGTCTCGCGCAAGCGCTCCCATTCAGCGCGAATCACCTCAATGGATTGGCCAACCGCTGCGTTCTCGGTCGCCGCGCCGCCAAGCCATAGCGCAGTATGATCGAGCGGCAGCAGGTAGCTATATACCGAATAGGCCAGGCCGCGCTTCTCACGTACCTCTTCATAAAGGCGCGAGGTAAAACTGCCGCCGCCGAGTACGTGGTTGAGAAGATAGGCGGCGTAATAGTCGGGATCGTCCCGCGGCAAGCCGCGATGGCCGAATATGATGGTGCTCTGCGGCACGTCATGCTCGACCACGAAAACCTCGCCGAGCGCCGCCGGTTCTCCGGTTGCGATGGTGAACGCCTCGGCCCGTTCCGGCAGGCCGCCGAAGGTCGCATCGAGCAGCGGCGCAAGTTCGGCAGCGCTGATGTCGCCGGCGACGCCGATCACCATCTCGGCGCGCGCCAATCGACGGCGCACAAATGTCACCAAATCGGTCTTGGTGATCGCGTTAACGCTCTCAGGCTCACCGATGGTTCGCCGCCCATACGGGTGATCGGGGAAGTTGGCGGTCCAAAAGGTGCGCCGGGCAATGTCGCGGGGGTCGTTCTTCGAACTGGCGATCCCGGTGAGAATCTGCGCGCGAATCCTCTCGACGGCCTCGTCGTCGAAACGCGGCTCGGTCATCGCCAGGCGAAACATATCGAAGGCTTCGTCGCGGTTGCGCGTCAGCGTGCGCAAACTGCCCGAGAAGTCATCCTGCGACGCGCTGAAGCTTAGCGAAATCGATTGGTCCTCCAGCCGCCGGCGAAACGCCTGGGAGTCGAGGTCTCCCGCGCCTTCGTCGAGCAGGCCGGACACCATATTGGCCAGTCCTTCCTTGCCCGCCGGGTCGGTGGCGGCGCCGCCGGGCAGGGAAAACGACAGCGCAATAATCGGCAGCATGTGATCTTCGACCAGCCAGGCCTCGATACCTCCCGGGCTGACTACCCGTTGGACCTCGACAGCGCGCGCCGGTGTCGGCGCAGCGAATACTAAAATGACGAGAGAAAGGAAAACGAAACCGGCAATGGCACGGGCACGCGCTTGCATCTTACGTCCTCCCCCGTTCGTTGGCGGGCAGCAAGATACCGGTGGTCGAAGTCTCTGGCCGCAATATCGCGCGCGCCGCCGCGTTTACCTGCTCAACCGTTACTGCAGATATGCGCGCCGGCCATTGTTCCACGTCATCGGCCGATTGCCCGGTCGTCAGCGCGATACCAAAAATTCGCGCCGGCCGTCCCAAGCTGTCGCGCGCGAAGACTGCGCCATCGATCAGCCGTTGCTTCGCCCGCTTCACTTCCTCTTCGGTCGCGCCGTCTTTTAAGAAACGCTCGATTTGCGCCTGCAGGGCACCGGCGATTTTGTCGACCTCGACGCCGGGGCGCGGGCTGAACCACACGCCAAACGTCGTCATGTCGAGCTGATCGGGCGAATACCAAGCGCCCGCCGACACGGCCAGCGTCTGATCGATGACCAGCGAGGAGTACAGCCGGCTCGACGATCCGCCGCCAATAATCTCGGCCAGGATTTCCAAGGCATAGGCGCGTTCCTTGTCGCCCGACGCATAGCTCGGTGCCAGCCAGCGGCGCGACCAGCCGGGTTGGTCGACTCGGGCATCGCGCAGCACGACTTCGCGCGGTGCATGTTGCGGCGGCTCCGAAGGGCGAACCCGCAGCGGTAATTCTTTCGCCGGGATCGGCCCGTAATGAGTCTCAGCCAATTCGCGGACCTGTTCGGGCGTGACATCGCCCGAGACCACCAGAACGGCGTTATTGGGCGCGTACCAGGTTTGGTAAAAATCGATGATTTCCTCGCGCGTGAGGCTCCGGATTTCGTGCTCCCATCCAATGATCGGCAGGCGGTAGGGGTGGTTGCTGTAGGTTGCCGCGGTGACCTGCTCGCTCAACAACGCCCGCGGATTGGTATCGGTGCGCGCGCG
>JBFKGW010000255.1:0-4704 GCA_041633145.1 Alphaproteobacteria bacterium | reverse complement strand
AAGGCGACCAGGGATTCGACTTCGAAATCGGAGACGAACGGCCCGTGCACCCGGGTGATGCGCCCGCCGCCGGCCATGTAGAGCATGTCGCCCTGGCCGAGCAGTTGCTCGGCGCCTTGTTCGCCGAGGATCGTTCGGCTGTCGATCTTGGTGGTGACCTGGAAGCTGATTCTCGTCGGCAGGTTCGCCTTGATCGTGCCGGTGATGACGTCGACCGACGGCCGTTGGGTCGCCAGCAGTAGGTGAATACCAGCCGCGCGCGCCATCTGCGCCAGCCGCTGCACTGCGGCTTCCACTTCCTTGCCGGCGACCAGCATGAGATCGGCCATCTCGTCGACAACGACGACGATGAACGGCAGCGGCACCATGTCGAAGGGCTGTTCCTCGAACACCGGTTTGCCGGTTTCCTCGTCGAATCCGGTTTGCACCTTGCGGGATAGAATTTCGCCCTTCTTGCGCGCCTGTTCGATGCGCTGGTTGTAGCCAGCGACGTTGCGCACACCCAGTTTGGACATCGCGCGGTAGCGATCTTCCATTTCCCGGGTCACCCACTTGAGGGCGACGACGGCCTTTTTGGGGTCGGTGACCACCGGCGCCAGCAAATGGGGGATGCCGTCGTAGACCGACAACTCGAGCATTTTCGGGTCGATCATGATGAACCGGCAGTCCTCGGGCGGCAGCCGGTAGAGCAGCGAGGCGATCATCGCGTTGATACCGACCGATTTGCCTGACCCGGTGGTGCCGGCGATCAGAAGATGGGGCATGCGCGCCAGATCGACCATCACCGGTTCGCCGCCGATATCCTTGCCCAGCGCGAGAGTAAGGCCGCTCGATTTCTTTTCGAATGCCGAGGAGGCCAGCAGTTCGCGTAAGCCGACCAGTTCGCGCGTCGAATTGGGGAGCTCGATGCCGATTACGTTACGGCCCGGCACGACGGCGATGCGCACCGACACAGCGCTCATCGACCGCGCGATGTCGTCGGCCAAACCGATCACCCGGCTGGTCTTGGTGCCGGGCGCCGGCTCGAGCTCGTAGAGCGTGACCACCGGTCCGGGCCGCACATGGACGATCTCGCCATAGACGCCGAAGTCTTCGAGCACCGATTCGAGCACCCGCGCGTTCTGCTCCAACGCGTCGTCGCCCACCCGCTTGGCCCGCCGCGCGTCCTCGTCGATCTCGGCGAGCAGGTCGAGCGGCGGCAGTTCGTAGGCCTCGCCCGGCGCTGTTAGGTTGAGCTTGGCTTGACGGCCTGCTTGCGCTTGACGGCCTTGCCTCGGTGCCTTGGCGCGTGGTGCGACGCGGCGGCGCTGTGCTGCTGACGGCGCCTCGGGTGTGATCCTGGCCGACGGTTCCTTGACCCGCGGCGCTTTGATCAATTGCGGTTCCTGGCGCGCCGCGGCGCGGTTGCGCACCGCCGAACTCAATCCAGCGGTGCCAGTGCGCGCCGCCCAGGCGCCGCGATGCATCGCCCATAGTGTCGCCTGCCCGGAGCGCCGGCCGGCCCGGCCCATAATTCGCGAGACCAACCGCCAATCGCTCCAGTTCATGGAGAGCGCGCTCAGCAGTCCAGCCAAGGCGATGACGGCCGCTGCGGCGACCGGTGCTTGCGGCGGGATCTCGTAGCTCGCCAGCAGCGCGACGCCAGGTTCGAATACCAAGTGGCCGAAGGTGCCGCCCAAGCCGGTCCGCAGCGGCCAGCCAGTGGGAATGGCTGCGGCGTCGAGGGCGAAGGCGGCCGCGCACATGGCGATCAAGACGGCGAGCAGGCGCCAGCCGAAGCGGGACACCGAGCGATGCCGTAGCAGCCGCGTTCCCCAGGCGAGCAGCGCGACGACGGGCAGCGCCGCCGCCAGACCGAAATATTGCAGCGAAATGTCGGACGCGATGGCGCCGTATAATCCCAACGGATTTTTGATCGGCGCCGCACCGGAACTATTCAGGGACGGATCGAGGCTGTTGTAACCGATCAAGGATATCGCGAATGCCAGGCCCGCGACGATCAGAACCAGGCCAATGCCCTCGGCAAATCGCCGCCGGAAGAAGGCGCGCACCGGCTCCGGCAGAAAGGCGATACGCTGGGAGAAGCCGCGGAACAGGCCGTGTTGTGCCTTGGCGATCATGGCTTGCATTTCCTCTGCATGGTCGGTCGCTGAATCTGTGTCATTGGCGCCCTCAGGTCTCAAGCGTTTGGTGGATACGGCTGATGGCGTCGCGGGTCGTCTCGATATCGTGGACCAGTGCGACCCGAATAAATGGCATTCCCGGATTGCTGGCGTCGGCGCCGGTTTTCGCCAGATACTCGCCCGGCAGCACGCGCACGCCCGCCTCGCGCCACAGGCGTTCGGCCGCCGCGGCGCCGTCGCCGACGTCGAGCCACAAATAGAACGCTCCGCCGGGCCGGGTCGCGTTGAAGGCGCCGCCGAGCATATCGAGCGCGAGGTCGAATTTCTCGCGATACAGTGCGCGGCTCTGCTCGACATGGTCTTCATCGCGCCACAAAGCGGTCGACGCGTTCATCACCGGCAGCGGCAGCTGCGCGCCGCCATATTGGCGCAGCCGCAATAGCAGCGCGATCAGGTCGGGATCGCCGGCGACGAAGCCGGAGCGCAGGCCGGGCACGTTGGAGCGTTTGCTGAGACTGTGGAACACCAAGACGTTGCGGCAGGCGTCGCCGCCGTTGCCGCCGGCAATGCTCGCGCAGGCGGTGAGGCCGCCGGGCGGCGGCTCGGCGGTGTAGATTTCCGAGTAGCACTCGTCGACGGCGAGCACGAAATCATATTCGCGCGCCAGTTCGATCGCCGATTGCAACATGTCGAGATCAGCGATCGAGCCCTGCGGGTTGGCAGGCGAATTGAGATAGGCCAGGGCGGTGCGCTCGAGCACCGCCGGGTCGAGCGCGGCGAAGTCAGGCTGGAACCCGGTCTCTGGGCCGGCCGGCAACAGCACCGTTTCCGCCCGCGCCATCGCCGCCGCGCCGACGTAGACCTGGTAGAACGGGTTGGGCATCAGCACGACCGGTTTGGCCCCGGCCTTTTCTTCCGGCACCGCCAGCAGCGCCGCCATGAACAGCGCCTCGCGCGTGCCCGAGACCACGGCGGTGTGGCGCGCCGGGTCGATCATGCCGGCCGGCAGGCCGTAGCGCTTGCCGAGCCAGTCGGCGATCGCCGCGCGCAGGTCGTCGGGGCCGTTGGGTGGCGGGTAGCGGCCCCAATCGGCCATGCTTTCGACCAGAATCGGGCCGATGAAATCGGGCGCGGCATGGCGCGGCTCGCCGATCTGCATGTGAATCGGCGGTCGGTCGGCCGGCGGCTCGACATCGCGCAACAACGCCCGCAGGCGGTCGAACGGGTAGTCGGTGAGTTGGTCGAGAATATTGTTGTGCATCGGCAAAGTGCCGCGACAGTGCCAGGGTTTTCACGTCTATATACACTAAAATCATAGCAGAGTCAGAAGCTTGTCGCCATATGCTCAGATTCGACTCAAGCCGAGGCGAAAAAGTGGCCGCATCGGATGCCTGGCAATAGCCTGGGCGTGACCATGGAAGCGAGGGTTGGCCGGTACGGATTGTGTTTTAATTTCAAGGGCTTGGCTTTACCTGCCGCCTGATAAAAAAGCCCGGCGCTACATGCGCCGGGCTTCCAGGCTGGATCGAGGGTCGGTTACGTTACTTTGACCCTCGCACGCGTTGTGCCACCTACGCGCGCTGGGAACCGCGACCGAATTCGGGATAAGCCTCGAGGCCCAACTCGGCCATATCGAGACCCATGTCCTCTTCCTCCTCTTCGGCGCGGATACCGATGGTGTATTTCATCGCCAGCCAAACGATCGAACTGGTGATGAAGACAAAAGCGCCGATCGCCACGATGCCGATGATCTGCACGCCGAGGTCACCGCCACCGAAAATGCCGACGGCCAAGGTGCCCCAGATGCCAGCGACCAAATGGGCCGAGATGGCGCCGACCACGTCATCGATCTTGAGCTTGTCGAGCAACGGGATGGCAATAACGACGAGGACGCCGCCGATCGCGCCGACGATGATCGATAGCAGATGGTTGGTCAGATCAGGCCCGGCGGTGATCGACACCAGGCCGGCGATCGCGCCGTTGAGCGCCATCGTCAGATCGACCTTCTTGTACAGGATCTGCGTCATCGCCATCGCCGCGATCACGCCGCCGGCAGCGGCGAGATTGGTGTTGGCGAAGACGATTGCCATGGCAGTGGCGTCAAGCGCCGACCCCAGCGCCAGCTGCGAACCGCCGTTGAAGCCAAACCAGCCAAGCCACAGAATGAAGGTGCCGAGCGTAGCCAGCGGCAGGTTGGCGCCCGGCATGGGATTGACCTGACCGTTGGGGCCGTATTTGCCGCGGCGTGCGCCCAGGAAAATGGCGCCGGACAGGGCGGCCCAACCGCCGACGGAATGAACGATGGTCGAGCCGGCGAAATCGGAGAAGTCCATCTCGTTGAGCCAGCCGCCGCCCCAGGTCCACGAGCCCTGGATCGGGTAAATGATTGCCGTCAACACCAGCACGAAGATCAAGAACGGCCAGAGCTTGATGCGCTCGGCGAGGGTGCCGGAGACGATCGAAGCGGCCGTCGCCACGAAGACCATCTGGAAGAACCAGTCCGAAGCGACCGAGTAGCTATTGTCGACCACGGCGGCGACCATCTCGTCGGTCGCTTCCTCGGCGCCGAGCAGCGCCAGTT
>JBFKGW010000254.1:0-4711 GCA_041633145.1 Alphaproteobacteria bacterium | reverse complement strand
TGTGGGAGTAGCGTCGATTGGGACGGAATCCCACAATTTCTGGGAATTGAATCAGCGTTTGTGGGATAATTCCCATTTGAATAATTTTCCCAGTAGTGGGAATTTTGATTGACCCGGCCGGCCGGGTGGGCCTTATTTAGAGTCTATGGATGACCATCAGACCCTCATCGACCAGATCGAGCAGTACTGCCGCGCCCACACCATTGCGGAGTCGACGTTCGGCCGCATGGCGGTCAACGACGGTAAGTTTGTCGGCCGGCTGCGCTCGGGCAAAGGCGTGACGACGCGCACGCTGCAGCGGGTGCGCGAATTCATGGCCGCCGAGGCGGCGGACGCCGACGAAGAGCCGGTGCCGGACACTGCGAAAATAATCGAAATGCCATCATCAAGTACCAGCGGGGAACGCCCGGAAAGTGCGTCGCCGGTCAACGGTAGCCGTAAGCGCGCCTTCCGGTTCTATGACAACCGGCAGAAGTATCTGACCTTCGTCAATACCTGCAGCGAAAAATGGGTGGTCGCCGAACGGGTCGGCCTGGAACTGGGACAGATCCGTCCGCGCCCGCCGGCGATCCGCATCTTCGATGCCGGCATGGGCGACGGCACGGTGCTGTCGCGGGTCATGCGCGATCTGCACCGCCGCTTCCCGACCGTGCCCTTGTTCGTCGTCGGCAAGGAAATCAGCCTCGAGGACGCGCGGCTCAGTCTGGAGAAAATGTCCGACCGGCTCTACGAGCATCCGGCGACCGTGTTGGTGGTCACCAACCTCAACTACAGCGAGGCGCCCTGGTTGATGCCGGGCAGCGTGTCGTCGGCGGCGGCGCTCAACTGGCATGAGGTGCCCCTGCGGGGCTCGACGGCCTACGAATTCGACGAACAGATCAGAGATCTGCAAGCGGTCTTGAGCGACGGCTGGCGGGTGCGTACCTCGGAGAAGACCGGCAACCCGATGTACGAGCGGCCGTCGGTGCTGGTGCTCTACCGCGAAGATCATCGCTTTATCGTCGACCCGATCCTGCCACGGCCCGGCCACACCGAGGGACGCTACGACCTGATCGTCGCCTCGCAACCCTACCGCGCCAGCTCCAGTGTCGAATTCAAGGCGAAACGGGTTTTGGCGCCGCTGGCGCGCGCGCTGGCACCGGGGGGTAGGATGCTCGGTATTCATTCCTATGGCCGCGACCCCGGCCTCGATATTATTCAGAAGATCTGGCCGGGGCGCGAACTCGGCCAAGCGAGCCGGCACGAGCTGATGAAGGCGTTGAAAGCCGAGATCGGCAGTAGCGAGCGCGACCTTCGCTACAACACCTATTCCGACGCGCGCTCGCTGTTCCGCTACGACATGCACACACTGCCGACCGAGATCGACGTCAGCATCGGTACCTCGACCCTGTTCGCGGCATGGAACGCGGCGATCTACGTCTATCAAATCGAAGACGATCTGTTGTCCGACGCGATGGCCGATTCGCGTTATCTGGAAGCGACCCAGAGCGTGCTGCAAGAACATGGAGGGCTGTGGTTTGTCGACGAATCTTTTGTCGTTTCCCGCAAGCGGAACTAGCCCCGTGGTACCGCCCATTTCACCCCCCATCAGCAGCGCGCTGGTGCGCACATTGCTCGCCGGCGAATTCGCAGCGACCGCCGAGATTGTGCCACCGCTGTCGAGCGATCCCGAAATTCTGCTCACCAAGGCGCGGCCGTTACGCGGCCTGGTCGACGGGCTCAATGTCACCGACGGTGCCGGCGCGCGCTCGCACCTGTCGAGCCTCGTCGCTGCCGGCCTGCTGGTGCAGGACGGCCACGAGCCGGTTCTGCAGTTCACCACCCGCGACCGCAATCGCCTGGCGCTGCAAAGCGATGTATTGGGCGCGGCGGCGCTGGGCGTGCGCAATATACTGGTGCTCGGCGGCGACGATCCCAAGGCCGGCGATCAACCCGACACCAAGCCGGTATTCGATCTCGAGACCGGTGCCTTGATCGCCATGATCCGCGACATGGGAGAGCCGGGTATCTTGCCCTCGGGCCGGGCGATCGAGGCGCCGCCAAAGCTGTTCATCGGGGCTGCCGACACGCCGATCGACCCGCCGGCCGATTGGACGCCCGACCGCCTGGCGTCAAAGGCCGACGCCGGGGCGCAATTCGTGCAGACCCAGTTTTGCTATGACGTCGACATCGTGCGCCGCTACCTGGCGCGTCTCAGAGAAGCGGGACTGACAGATCGCTTGTTCATTCTGTTGGGCACCGGACCGATTGCGTCGGCGCGCTCGGCGCGGTGGATGGTGAAGAACCTATGGGGTGTGATCATCCCCGATACGATTATCGAGCGGCTCGACGGCGCAGCCGACCAGAAAGCCGAGGGCCGGAAAGTTTGCGCCGAGTACATCGAGCAGGTGCGCGAAATTGACGGCGTGGCCGGGGTCCATATCATGGCGATCAACCAGGACGAGGCGATCCCGGAAATTCTCGCGGCGGCCCGGATCGGGCCCGCCCATCGCCCGGACGGCCCGCCTTCGCCGTCATCGGTAAGCTGAAACCGACGACGACCGCCTTCGCGATACCGCCGCGCTTTAGGATCGGCGGTTTCGCCGCTATATTCAGCGCACGACGTAAAACAGCAATAAGACGGCAAAAGCTGTCGCCGCCAAGACCTTCTGGGAGATCGAAACATGCCCGCCCGAATTAATCCGCCTTTCCACGCCGATCATGTGGGCAGCTTGCTGCGCCCGCCACGATTGATCGAGGCTCGCGCCAAAGCGGCCGCTGGAGAAATCTCGGCTGAGGAGCTGCGCGCGGTCGAGGATGACTGCATCCGCGACGTGGTGGCGCTGCAGGAGAATGCCGGGCTCCAGGTCATCACCGATGGCGAGTTCCGCCGCACCTATTGGCACTTCGATTTCTTCAGCGGTTTCGACGGCTTCGAGTTGGGTGAGCCGCTGGACATGGGCACCTTTAAGGGCGCTTCCGAAGCGGTGCCGTCGGCGAAGATTACCGGCAAGCTGAAGCGCTCGCACCCGATCATGGTCGACCATTTCACCTACGTTGCCGGGCTGACCGACCGCACGGCGAAGATTTCCGTGCCGGGGCCCAGCATGATGCACTTCCGCGCCGGCCGCGCCGGCATCAGCGAAGAGATCTATCCCGACCTCGAGGCATTTTGGGAGGACTTGACCGCGGCCTACCGCACCGAGTTGGGCGATATGGCGGCCAACGGCTGCACGTATATCCAGCTCGACGACATCAGCTACGCCTATTTGTGCGATGCCGACATACGCGCCAATCTGGAGAGCAAGGGTGAAAGTGCCGACGAATTGGCGCTCACCTACGCCAATGCGCTCAACGATTCGATCCGCGACCTGCCTGACAATGTGGTCACGGGCATCCACATGTGCCGGGGCAATTTCCAGAGCACCTGGGCGGCCAGCGGCGGCTACGAGCCGGTGGCCGAGGCGGTATTCAACACCGTCGCGGTCGACGCGCTGTTCATGGAGTACGACAGCGATCGTGCCGGCGGCTTCGAACCGCTGCGCTTCGTGCCCGACGACAAGGTGGTCGTGCTCGGTCTGGTCACCACCAAGACGCCGGGTCTGGAGGACAAGGCCGAATTGAAGCGCCGGATCGACGAAGCATCGCAATACGTCGATTTGGATCGGTTGTGTTTGAGTCCCCAGTGCGGCTTCTCATCGACGCACCACGGCAATAAGATCAGCGAAGACGATGAAATCGCAAAGTTGCGTTTAATAGTAGAAGTCGCTGACGAAGTGTGGGGCTCATAGGGGAACGTACCCCGCCGCCGCCCGTCGCCGACGGGAGGGGCACACATGAACCTGATAACCGGAAGCTCGGCTTTCCTCAGCCTCCTTAAGGACGAGGGCGTCACCCATTTGTTCGGCAATCCCGGCACCACTGAGCTGCCGATCATGGATGCGCTGAAAGATCATGGCGATCTGACCTATGTGCTGGGCCTGCAGGAATCGCTCGTCGTAGCCATGGCCGATGGCTTCGCCCGCGCCTCGGGCCAGCTCGCCGCGTGCAACGTTCATGTGGCGCCGGGCCTCGGCAACGCCATGGGGGCGATCTTCAACGCCAAGTTCACCGGCACGCCGCTGATCATCACCGCCGGCCAGCAGGAGCAGGGCCACGGCCTGACCGAGCCCTTGCTCTACGACCCGCTGGTGCCGATCGCCACGCCGCTGGTCAAATGGGCGACCGAGATCAACCGGCTGGAAGACATGCCGCGCATCGTGCGGCGCGCCGCCAAGGTGGCGACCACGCCGCCGACCGGGCCGGTCTTTCTGTCGCTGCCCGGCGATGTGTTGAACGACGAAAAGGGCGTCGAACTGGGCCAGCGTACCCGCGTCGATACCGCCACACGCCCGGCCGACGACACGTTGAATGCGCTCGCCGACCGCCTGCTGGGGGCCACGGCGCCGGCGCTCCTCGTCGGCAACGAGGTCGTTACCTCCCACGCGTTCGATGAGGTCGCCCAGTTCGCCCAGGTGCTAGGCGCACCGGCTTATCAGCAGACCACCGCCTACGGGTC
The DNA here is from genome assembly GCA_041633145.1 of Alphaproteobacteria bacterium. GTDB lineage: Bacteria > Pseudomonadota > Alphaproteobacteria > UBA6615 > UBA6615 > JBFKGW01. The sequence goes on along the minus strand of JBFKGW010000254.1, from coordinate 174 downwards.
GCACTTCCCGTCCGAGCACCCCGCCTTCATGGGCGCGCTGTCGCGCATCCAGAAAGAAGTGCGCGGCATTCTCGAAGAATACGATCTGCTGGTGGTAATCGGCGCCGACGTGCTGCGCATGTCGGTGTGGAGCGAGACCGAGCCGCTGCCGCCCGATCTGCCGATCGTCCAGAT
>JBFKGW010000253.1:0-4751 GCA_041633145.1 Alphaproteobacteria bacterium | reverse complement strand
CGACAGACCGCCGCGTTGGCGCGCGCATTGAACGTCGTCGGTTTGATGAACGTGCAATTCGCGGTCAAGGACGACGAGGTCTACCTCATCGAGGTCAACCCGCGGGCCAGCCGCACCGTCCCATTCGTCGCCAAGGCGACCGGCGTGCCGATCGCCAAGGTAGCGGCGCGGCTGATGGCCGGCGAAAGCCTCGCCAGTTTCGATCTCGGCGAGACGACCGCCACCGCAGCGGCGCCCGAGCGCGGCCATGTCGCGGTCAAGGAATCGGTGTTCCCGTTCGCCCGCTTCCCCGGCGTCGACACGATTCTGGGGCCGGAGATGAAATCGACCGGCGAGGTGATGGGCCTCGATAACGATTTCGGCCGAGCCTTCGCCAAGTCGCAGCTCGGCGGCGGCACCAAAGTTCCGCTGTCGGGCCGAGCCTTCATATCGGTGCGCGACCGCGACAAGGCCGCCATGATCGACCTCGCCAAGCGATTGTGTGAACTGGGCTTCGAGATTGTCGCCACCCGGGGTACCGCGCGCGCGCTCGAGGACCAAGAGGTGCCGGTCAAATCGATCAACAAGGTTCTCGAGGGCAGGCCCCACATCGTCGACGCAATGGCCAACGACGAGATCGACCTGGTATTCAATACAACTGAAGGGGTGCAATCGATCGCCGACAGCTACAGCCTGCGACGAACTGCGCTAACCCAGCGAATTCCTTACTATACGACGGTCGCCGGCGCGCGGGCGGCATTAATGGCGATCGAAGCGATGAAAGCCGGCGGTCTTGAAGTCGCGCCGCTGCAGTCTTATTTTAGGGCGTCGTTTTAGATAACTCTTTGGCAAGGTTTTGCCCATAAGGCTTAACCGCATGCGTTGTTTAGTGTGCGGCGATTGGCATTTTGGCGCAAATTTAGGTTAACTTTCAAACACTTAGTCGTATCATGGAAAAAACCCCAATGACCGCCGAGGGTCACGCGATCCTCCAGGACGAACTGCGTTTGCTGAAAACCGTCGAGCGGCCGGCCGTTATCAAGGCCATCGCGGCAGCGCGCGAGCATGGCGATTTGTCGGAAAACGCGGAATATCACGCGGCGCGCGAACGGCAGAGCTTCATCGAGGGCCGCATCGGCGAATTAGAAGATGCGACCAAGCGCGCCGAGATCATCGACACGTCGAAATTGAAGGGCAAAACCGTCCGATTTGGCGCCAAGGTCAAGCTTGCCGACGAGGAAACCGGCGACGAAATCACCTATCAGCTGGTCGGCGAATTCGAGGCCGATCTGAATAAGAAGAAGATTTCCATCGCCTCGCCGCTGGGCAAGGCCTTGATCGGCCGCGAGGCCAGCGACAGCGTCGAAGTGCAAACGCCGAACGGCGTGCGCTACTACGAAATCGTCTCGGTCCGCTTCAAATAGTCCGCGATCCGCGGCGCCCGAAAAGCGCGCCGTAATACTTAAGACCCCGGTTCGTCCACCGGCACACCCGACTCGTGCTTCGACGTGCGAATGACCTGAAACGTCTGCACCGTCGTCACGTGATCGACGCTGGTCAGCCGCGTCGTCAGTTCGTTTTCGTGCGCGGTGTTACGCGCCACAATCCGCAATAGAAAGTCGCCGCCGCCGCGGATCATGTCGCAGCGCCGCACTTCCGGCCAGGCGCCCACTTCGGCTTCGAACTGGGACAACACTTCGCCGGCCTGGCTATCGAGGCCAACCAACGCGTGGAAGGACACTTCGTAGCCCAACAGCTCACCGTCGAGCTCGGCGTGATACCCCTTGATGTACCCGGCCGATTCCAAGGCCCGCACCCGCCGCAGGCACGGCGGCGCCGAAATTCCCGACAGGCGGGCCAGTTCCACATTGGTCATGCGCCCATTGTCACGCAGATTGCGCAGTATGCGGCGGTCGATGGCGTCCAGCTTGACCCGCCGGCTGGCCGGGTTGGCGGAAGGATCGGAAGTCATGGCCATGAGCACCAGTTCTCCAAAAAATCGCCGCGCAATCCGGCGCAATCATAGAAATCATCGCGGCCGGTCGCCTATATTGGCCGTAACAGGGCCGGCCACCCGATGCTAGCAAATTGAAATAATATTTCAATCGGTGCCGGAGCGGATTTTCGATTGTTCGAGGAATTTTTGACCAACGCCCCCACCACCGACACTGCCGCGTCCGGCCCCACCGGCGCGCCCAGCCGCTCGCCGACGACTTGGATCGTTACCGACGGCCGCGCCGGAATGGTCAACCAGTGCCGCGGGTTGGCGGCAGTTTTGGGGGTGACGGCGGAGGAAAAAACCATCGAGCTGGCCGCGCCGTGGCGCTGGCTGCCGCCGGCCTTAATGCCGGACCGGTTATTCGTGCTGTCGGCGGCAGGTGACCGCTTGGCGCCGCCGTGGCCGGAGCTGCTGATCGCCAGCGGGCGCAAATCGGTAGCGCCGGCGCTCGCGGTCAAACGGGCGAGCGGCGGGCAGACGTTTTGCGTACAGGTGCAAAATCCCGCCGCCGCATTGGACCGCTTCGATTTGATCGTCACACCACGACATGATCGGCTCAGTGGCGATAATACGTTCAGCACCCTGGGCTCGCTGCACGGCATTACCGCCGCCGTCCTCGACGACGCCCGCGCGCGCTTCGCCGCCACTCTCGCCGGCCTGCCACGCCCCTTCGTCGCCGTTTTGCTGGGCGGCAACAATGCGGTCTACCGCATGGACGAAAGCGTCGGCGCGCGATTGGCCGACGACCTGGCGACCCTCGCCGATGCCAAGGGCTATGGCCTCGCCATCACCGCATCGCGGCGCACGCCGGACGATGCGCTGGCAGCGATCAAGCTGCGGCTCGCCGACGCGCTGGCCAATTCGCGAGCGGTGATTTGGGATGGCACCGGCGACAATCCCTATCTCGGCTACCTGGCGCACGCCGACGCGATCGTCGTCACCGGCGACTCGGTAAATATGATCAGCGAGGCCGCGGCGACCGGAAAGCCGGTGCACGTGGTCGAGTTACCCGGCGGCTCCGACAAATTCCGCCGCTTTCACTCAGGCATGCGCGAGGCCGGAATTACGCGTCCCTTTAGCGGCGCCATCGAGGACTGGAGCTATACAGTTCCCGACGACACCACGCGTGCCGCATCCGAAATCCGCCGCCGCATGAAGCTGGACGGGAAATGAGGCAAGATGGCTGACCGCGCCTTTCGGCCTGGACCAATTATCCGATCAATAATGAGGTAATTATGGGGGAGAAAGAATCGACGATTCAGACCGCCGACGGCGAGATGTACGCGTTTTCGGCCTGGCCCGAGGGCGACGGGCCGCACCCGGTGGTGGTCATGTACATGGACGCGCCGGGCATCCGCGACGAGCTGCGCAACTTCGCCCGGCGCATCGCCGGCCAGGGCTACTACGCGCTGCTGCCCGACCTGTACTACCGGCTGGGCGACATCCGCTTCAATCTGGCCAACCGCACCGAAAAAATGACCGAGATGATCTTCGCCGCCTGGCACAGCTTGAGTAATGCCGGGGTGGCCAGCGACACCGCGGCGATGCTCGATTTTCTCGGCGAAGAACCGGCTGCCTCCGACGGCCCCCTGGGCTGTGTCGGCTATTGCATGAGCGGCGCCTTCGTCGTCACCGTTGCCGGCACCTATCCCGACCGCTTCGCCGCCAACGCTTCGCTCTATGGCGTGTGGATCGTCACCGAACACGACGATTCACCGCACCTCTTGGCCGACAGAATAGACGGCGAGATGTACTTCGCCTTCGCCGAGCACGACCATTGGGTGCCCGACAACGTGGTGCCGGACCTGACCGCCACGCTCGAGGCGAGCGGCGTGGTGCACGAGATCGAGACCTATCCCGGCACCGAGCACGGCTACGCCTTTCCCGAGCGCGAGATGTACAACGAAGCCGCCGCCGAGGCGACCTGGGCGAAGATGTTCGCGCTCTACGAGCGCAGGTTGGGGTAATTGTGTCTTGCACCAGCCCGCCCGGGCTGGGACACTTTTTCATTCAAGAATTTTCACCGGGGAGAAACCACCATGGAAACCCGCGCCGCGGTCGCGCACCAAGCCGGCCAACCGCTTGAAATCCAAACCGTACAACTCGACGGCCCCAAGGCCGGCGAAGTGCTGGTCGAGATCAAGGCGACCGGCATCTGCCACACCGACGAATTCACCCTGTCGGGCGCCGATCCGGAAGGAATTTTCCCGGCAATCCTGGGCCACGAAGGCGCCGGCGTGGTGGTCGACGTTGGGCCCGAGGTGACCAGCCTGAAACCGGGCGACCATGTGATCCCGCTCTACACGCCGGAATGCCGCCAATGCGAATACTGCCTCAGCGGCAAGACCAATTTGTGCCAGGCGATCCGCGAGACCCAGGGTCAGGGCCTGATGCCCGACGGTACCTCGCGCTTCTCATTGGGCAGGGAGCCGCTGTTTCACTACATGGGCACCTCGACGTTTTCGAACTTCACCGTGCTGCCCGAAATCGCCGCGGCGAAGATTCGCGAAGACGCGCCATTCGACAAGGTCTGCTACATCGGCTGCGGCGTCACCACCGGCCTCGGCGCGGTGATGAACACCGCCAAGGTCGCGCCCGGCGACAACGTGGTGGTGTTCGGGCTCGGCGGCATCGGCCTCAACGTGGTGCAGGGTGCGCGCCTGGTCGGCGCCGACATGATCGTCGGGGTCGATATCAACCCGGCGCGCAAGGCGCTCGCCGAGGCCTTCGGCATGACCCATTTCGTCAACCCCAACGAGGTCGAAGGCGATCT
>JBFKGW010000252.1:0-4753 GCA_041633145.1 Alphaproteobacteria bacterium | reverse complement strand
CACCCAGAACCAGCGGCCGAGTCAAAACCGGTGTGGCGACCGTGGAATCGACCGCCAGCTTGGCGCCCGCTGCGTGCGCCACCTCGGCCGCCGCGGCAATATCGGTAACCTCCCACGTCGGGTTGCACGGCGTTTCGATCCACACCAGCTTGGTGGCGCCGGGGCGGATCGCTTCGCCAATTGCCGCGATGTCGCCCGGTGGCACGAAATCGACCGCGAGCCCCCAGTGAACGCCGACCTCATTCAGCCAGCTGCGCAGGCCGTGATACATCACCTTGGGCGCGACGACATGATCGCCCGGCGCCAGCGCCAGCAGCGCCGTTGTCGCCGCCGCCATGCCGGAGGCGAATAGCAATGCCCCGTGTCCCCCTTCCAAGCCCGCCAGCAGCGCCTCGGCCTGAAGGTAGGTGGGGTTCTGGTCGCGCGTGTACCCGCCCATTTCATAGTTGGCGTCGCGGGCATAGGTGGTCGACGGTTGAATCGATGGGCTCACGCCGCGGCTCGCCGGATCGAGCCAGCCCATCGCCTGTGCCGCCAAGGTGGACGGTTGGCGATCACTGTCGTTGTCTTGCGTCATAGGCTGGGGCTTTTACGGCAAAGTATGGTGCGATACAAACGCATCGACTTTGGGATTGCTCACGCGGTTCGCGCACAGCAGCAGCGCCCACCGGTCGGCTTGGGTCCGTGAGCCGCCCGGCTTGGTGACTGATCACGGGAGGAGAGACTCGATGACCGCTTACCTGATTGCCACGATGGACGTCCATGACGACGCGGGTTACGAGGAATATCGCAACATGGTGCCGACCTCGATTGCCCGCCACGGCGGCCGCTTCATCGTGCGCGGCGGCGCGACGGAGGTGGTCGAAGGCGCCTGGCCGCCCGGTCGCATCGTCGTGCTCGAGTTTCCCGATTATGCCGCCGCGCAAGCCTTCGTCGCCGACCCGGATTATCAACCGGTCGCAGCGATCCGCCACCGTACCGCGACGTCCCACCTATGGCTGGTCGACGGCGTTCCCGACGGCCCCACCGCCGACGGCATGCACGGCTATCTTCTCGCCCGCATACGCATCGACGATCCGAACGCCTACCAAACCTATGCCGACCAGGTGCCGCCCGTGGTGTCCGAGCTCGGCGGCACCTTTCTGGCGCGCGGCGGCGCCTGCGAAGCCGCCGAAGGCGGCATGGCGCTCGACCGCATGGTGATCGTCGGTTTCGCCGATGCCGCGGCGGCAAAAAACTTTCATGATTCAGAAGCTTACGCGCCGCTTTTAGCAATTCGAACGAACGCGTCCGATTCCAATGTCGTGATCGTCGAAGGGCTCTGAAAATCCCAACTCAGGTCCACGGGCCCGGCAGGCGGTGACGCAACGCAGGGTGCCGGCGCTTCAAGAATAACACCATGATGGCACCGGCGACGAAGCCGCCGATATGGGCCCATACGGCGACCCCCTGCACCGCCGCCGCGCCGGTAATGCCCCACAGCAGGTCTTGCGCGAAAAACGCGCCGATCACCAGCAGCGCCGGCAGTTTTAAGGGGATAAAGCCGAACGCCAGAACCAGTAGGCGGGCGCGCGGATACAGCACGAGATAGCCGCCCAATACCCCGGCAATCGCGCCGCTGGCGCCGATCGTCGGGGTCAGCGATTGCGGCACGATAATACTGTGGAACAGACCACCGGCGACGCCGCTCACCAGGAAAAAAACGATAAACCGCGCGTGTCCCAGGGCGTCCTCGACGTTATCGCCGAACACCCCCAGGAACAGCATGTTGAACAGCAGGTGCTGCCAGCCGCCGTGGAGAAACTGGTAGCTCACCAGGGTCAGGATCGACGATACGCCCGGCAGATCGACGGGTAGTTCAACCTCGCCGAACAGCCGCGCCGGCACCAGCGCGTAGCCGATCAGGGAGCGGTCGAGCCCGGTCGCCGTCGCCCCGAACGTATTGAGGAAAATCGCGACGTTGATGAGGATCAGGGCGATGGTGACGTAGTGCGCACGGATATAGCGCCGCGGATTGGCGTCGTGCAGGGGCAAAAATGGCATGAGTTATAGGTAGGCCATCACCGGCAACCTTGCCACCGTTACCGCTGGTAATTTGCCCCCACCCAATTCTCCACCCGTGAACGTGAAGTCAGAACTGGGCGCCGCTCGCCCCTCTCCCACGGGGAGAGGGGTTGGGGTGAGGGGCTGTGAAGCGAACCGTCGTGCAACAGCACGGCGAAAGTCGCTTCACAGATATTATTTCAGCTGGCTTACGCCACGCCACTGGCGTGACGGTCCAGCCTCAATCCCCTCACACGGCTCGCTAACGCTTGCCACCCTCTCCCGACGGGAGAGGGTTCATAAGGCGTGATCTCTTATTGATGCCGCTTGAACTGCTCCTTGCCGAACATGATCTCCCATTCCTTGCCCTGGGGCGGGCCGGTGCGGCGCTTGTCCTTCAGCACTTCGAGGCCTTGTTTGACCGCCGGACGGGCGTCGATCTCGTCGAGCCAGCGTTTTACATTGGGAAACTCGTCGATCGGCACCTGCTGGCGCTCCCAACCGCGCATCCACGGGAAACAGGCGATGTCGGCAATCGTATATTCGTCGCCGCCGAGGAACTGGGTTTCACCAAGCCGGGTGTCGGCGACACCAAACAGCCGCGTCACTTCGTTGACGTAGCGGTCGATCGCGTAGGGGATCTTTTCCTTGGCGTAGTTCCGGAAATGGTTCGACTGGCCCATCATCGGGCCGATGCCGCCCATCTGCCACTCCAGCCATTCCATTGTCCGGTAATGGCCGCGCGGATCACCGGCCAGCGACGGCAGAAACTTGCCGGTCTTGTTGGCCAGGTAATAGAGGATCGCAGCGGTTTCGAAGACCGAAATTTCCTCGCCGCCAGGACCGTCGGTGTCGACGATTGCCGGGATGCGGTTGTTCGGGCCGATCGAGAGAAAATAAGGATCGAACTGGTCGCCCTTGGCGATATCGATCGGGATGATCTCGTGCTCGAGCTCGCACTCGTACAGCATGATGTGAACTTTGTGGCCGTTCGGCGTCGGCCAGGTGTAGGTGCGGATCATTGTTGTCTCCTCTCCGGTAAGTCGATCGCAGGATTATCGGCGGGCAAACTCGCCCAAAACTTCGAGGCCGCGCTGAACGCCGGGCCGTGCGTTCACATCATCCAACCAACGCCGCACGTTCGGCAAGTCGTCGAGCGGCTGTCCCTGGCGTTCGTGGGTGTTGAACCAGCCAAAGGTGGCGATGTCGGCAATGGTGTAATCGTCGCCGGCGAGGTACGCGGTCTCGCCGAGACGGGTCTCGGCGACCCGGAACAGACGCCCCATCTCGTTTTGGAAACGCTCGATCGCATGCGGTACTTTTTCCTTGGCGAACCGGGTGAAGTAGCCGTTCTGCCCTATCATCGGCCCAACGCCGCCCATCTGCCACATCAGCCATTCCAGAACGGCGATGCGGCCGCGCGGATCGCGCGCCGCGTCGGGCATGAACTTGCCGGTCTTCTCGGCGAGATAGATCAGAATGGCGCCGGACTCGAAGACGCTGATCGGCTTGCCATCCGGCCCGTCCTCGTCAACGATCGCCGGTATCTTGTTGTTCGGGCTGATCTTCAGAAATTCCGGCTTGAATTGGTCGCGTTCGCTGAAGCGAATGGGATGGACTTCATAATCCAGCTCGCACTCCTCGAGCATGATATGCAGCTTGCGGCCGTTCGGCGTCGGCCAGGAATACGCGTGAATCATGGAAATCCTCAGAGATCAGTCGCCACAAAACGTTCCCCGGAACATAGTCGCCGACGGCGCCCCGACAAGTGGACCCGGGCTGTCGGATTTGGACCGGCCTGCGGCTCGCCCTTAACGCCGGCCGGACATTACCAAACCGTGGTGAATGCCGCGGGGTCCGGCCGTTCTTTTTCGAACACGGGGCCCGATGGCGTGCCGATATAAATGAAGCCGACGATCTCGTCCGGCCCGTCGAGCCCGAAAGCCGCCTTGACGTGCGGATCGCGGGCGTTGACGCCAGTCAGCATCATCGCGCCGTAGCCCTTCTCGTGGGCCGCCAGCAAAATGTTCTGGCACGCGGTGCCGACACACACGATCTGCTCGACCGCCGGGATCTTGTCGGCACGCGATTTGTCGATCTTGGCGCAGGCGGCGATGATCAAGGGTGCGCGCAGCGGCCGGCTTTGCTCTTTCTCGATGGTCTCCGGCGGCGCGTCCGGTTCGCGTTTGAGCAGCGCTTCAACGAAGATGTCGCCGAGCCGGGTGAGCGCCTCGCCCTGGATGACGTGAAAGCGCCACGGCCGGATGGCGCCGTGATCGGGCGCGCAGACCGCCGCCGCCAGCATATCGTCGATCTCTGCCTGCGACGGCGCCGGCCCGTCGACCAGGCGCGGCGGCACCGACTGGCGGGTCAGCAGTCCGTCGCGCAGGCTCTGTTGTTGTTTCGCCGAACCGTCCATCTTCGCTCCGTCGTCAGCTTGTGTCCGACATAAGCCGAACCTCGGCTGTGTCAATAACCGGCGCGCCGCGTCGGTTCAATCGGTGAACCGCACGGTCACCTCGCCGACCCCGGCGAACCGGCCCTGCCATTCGCTGGCTGTGCCAAGCGCTGCCGGCGGCGCCGCCGCGCCGGTGGTCACGTACTCGCCCGCCTTCAAGCCGTCGCCCACTTTGGCGGCCTCGTTGGCGGTCCAGGTCAACACCCAGGTGACGTCGCACCGCTCGTCGGCGGGGAAGCCGTCGCCGGCCTT
>JBFKGW010000251.1:0-4754 GCA_041633145.1 Alphaproteobacteria bacterium | reverse complement strand
TCGTCGACGATCTGGCCCTTGTCGATGATCACTTCGTTGTCGAGGATCACCGTGCAGTCGCGCATCGGCACGTCGTAATGACCTTTGGTGTCGCGGGTGCCGCCGCCTTGCGTGTTGGGGCCGGTAGAGAACAGGAAATTGCCGGGAAATACCCGCGCCGCCGCGTGGGAGCGCTCCGGATCGTCGCCGTTGAGCGCGATGTTGTACCAGCGCGCCTGCGGGTTGAGTCCCCAGCCCAGGTGCGATACCGCGTAGGGGTCGAGATCGTCGTCCGATATTTTGTTGTCCTCCAGCCAATCGGTCATCAGCTTGGCGTCGAGGCCGCCGTCGATTTTGCGGATGAAACCGTCGCGAATGTCGAGCCGTGTTTCGTCCTGCACGTAGCGGCAGTAAGGCAAAATGACGATATCGCCGGGCGCCACCACCACGGTGCCGTTGGCGCTACCTTCGTTGGGAAAGGTGTGGGTGTGGCCGACGCCCCAATGGTCGAAATGCCCCGGCTCGTCGGAGAAGCCCCACTGGCTCATCACCGGGTAGTCGCCGCAGCTATAGGTCAGGTCGGTGCCGGCGTCGCTAACCACGCGGATTTCCTTGGTCGCGGCGAGGCGTTCGTGGGCGTGCTTGACCGCTTCCTTGAGGCCCTTCGGCGCGAGCAGCAGTTCCAGGTCGTCAGGCGCGTCGATGATCATCAGGAACCGCGTGCCGGTCGCCATCACCTCGCGCAGCCAGCTGGTGAAAAGCGGGATGTGCAGCGCCACCACGATATCGGCGGCGATCAGCGCGTCCTTGATCCCCTTGGTGCGGCCGATCGTGTCGATGCCGACCTTGGTCCATGACGGCACCATATTGACCCGCATTTCGTAGGCGTTGGCGCCCAATTCGTCGGCGGCGGCGAACGCCGCCTCGACATATTCGGGCCGCGTCGTCATGTCGGACAGCAGGACCATGGTCTCGCCCTCGCTGACCTTCGACATGCGGAACTGCTTGAGGAACAGCCCGGGCAGTCTGCCGGGGTTCAATTCCTGATGGCGCACGCCCGCCGGTATCCGCATTGGTTATCTCCTCACCGCGCCGAATGGACGCGCAATGTTAGCAGGTCCTCGCGCGGAGGCTAGGTCGCCGCGCTGACCGCATTTTGGCCTGACAAGGGCGCGCGGTCGTGCTTGTCTATTGTCGGATAATAAAATTATTTCAGGGAGAGAAAGCCATGATGCGTGCCTTCACCGAACAGAAAATGAAGCGTTGGGCGGAACAGCGATGGATCCTCGACGCAATCATTTCCAGCGTCGGCATGGAGTGGGATCAGCCGCGCCTGGGCTACACCATGTTTCCGTGCGGGCCCGACGCGGTCGGCGATTTTCGCACCGTCGGCATGCGCACCAAGAAGTTCGCCGATATGCACCGCGAGTTCGCTGGCGCGGCACGGCGGCGCGAGGTCAAGGCCAAGGCATTCGAGGAGCAGGAGCGGTTCGTCTCGGCGCGCGAGAGCTATTTCATCGCCTCCCTGCTCTACTCCGCCGCGCGCTGGCCGATCTTCGAAGCCAGCGAGCTCCACATCGACTACAACCGCCGCATGGTCGATTGTTACGACAAGTACATAGAATTTGCGCCACGGCCCATCGAGCGCGTCGAAATTCCGTTTGGCGACGGGGTGTTACCGGGCTTTCTTGCGCTACCTCGTGAACCGCAGGACGGCGAAAAATTCCCCTGCGCCATCGGCATCGACGGCATGGACGGCTCGAAAGAGATCATGTGCTCGATGTACGGCGACAAGATGCTCGAGCGCGGCATGGCGAGCTTCGTCTATGACGGCCCCGGCCAGGGTGAATGCCCGGTCAACGGGGTCTATGTGACCAAGGATAATCACATGGACGCCGCTCAGGCGGTCTACGATTGGCTGGTCGAGCACCCAGCGATCGATCCCGACCGGCTGGTCATTTTCGGCATTAGCTTCGGCTCGTTCTTCGGCGCCCAGGCGGCGGCACAGCTCGGCGACAAGGTGAAGGGCGCGGCGCTCAGCTTCGTCTGCCACGAGCCCGGCTGCTACACCATTTTCAACATGGCGGCGCCGTCGTTCAAACTCCGCTTCATGTTCATGAGCAACTACGATGACGAGGCGGCGTTCGACGAGTTCATCAGCGAGTTTTCGCTCGACCCGATCGTCGACCAGATCAAATGCCCGGTACTGGTGCAGGCGGGACAGGACGAGGAACTGAGCCCGATCGAGTGCAGCGAGGATTTCGTCGAAAAGCTGAGCGTGCCGAAAAAATTGGTGTTCTACGAAGGTGAGCGCCATGCCATCGGCGGCGGCACGGCGGCCTATCTCGGCGAGAACTGGTACACCATGCTGGCCGACTGGTGCCTCGACCGGGTGAACGGCAAGCCGGCGCCCAGTGAGCAGGTGCTGATCAATGCGCTCGGCCAGCCGGAGGTGACGCCGTACTAAACGGGATGATGTTTGCATTGATCGTTGGCGCGTCGCTCGGTGGTGACGTCCGTGCGCGGGGCGCGTGCCGCCATCGACGCCGCCGCCAATCGTCATGCTCGGGCTCGACCCGAGCATCCATGGCAGTGCCGGGCTCGGGCCTTCGTGCTGGTCCCTGGTAAAGCTCCGTGTGATGGAGAAATGGATACTCGCGTCGGCGCGCGAGTATGACAGTTGATGTTTAGGGCCTAGCGCGGCTGGCCGTCGTGGAACTCGCGCTCGAAAATGTCGCCGAGGGTCGAGTAGAAGAAGCCGTTGAGACGGCCGATCGGGTGGAGCTTTTTCATGTCGATGTATTTGCCGGTCATGCACTCGGGGTCGACGTGAAAATAGACCACTTCGCCGATCGCCAATGGGTGCTTGTGGGGTCCGAGCTCGATCACCTGGTGTAGCTTGCATTCGAAGTGGATCGGCACTTCTTTAACGCGCGGTGCGCTCACCTTGACCGAGGGGATCGGCGTGAGGCCGGTGGCGTCGAACTCGCTTTCGCCTTCCGGGATGGCGTTGGCGGAATCGACCATCTCCTGCCACACCGGCTCGGTGACCACGTTGAAGCAGAACTCGCCGGTTTCCTTCATATTCTTGAGCGTGTGCTTTTCCGACCCGTCGGGATTGCGCGCGATGGTCAGCGAGATCATCGGCGGCACCACGCAGACCACGGTAAAGAAGCTGAACGGCGCCAGGTTGGTCCGCCCCTGTTTGTCGACCGTCGAGGCCCAGCCGATCGGGCGCGGCACGACCGATCCGGTGAGCAGCCGGTACACTTCGCGCCGTTCGATTTCGGACGGATCGAATTCCAGATAGGACGACATAATCGGGTCACTCCTGCGCCTAATGTTTCGGTTCGGAACTCCGTTAGACAATGCCAACTCTATCGCGTCAACCGCACCGGATTCGGCCGCCAATCATCGAGTGATTGACGGCGGCCAGTTATGTCCCGAACAATGGCGCAAATAACGTTGTGCCGCAAAAACGAACACGAGGGGAGAGCGTCATGTATGTCGATCCGCAGATCAAAAAGTTCGTCGACGATCTCGTCGCCGAAAACCCGCCGCACCCGGTCGATATGGGGCTCGACGCAGCGCGTGACGGGTTCAGCCAGCTGTGGCGGGCGGTTAATCCGCCGACCCGCGACCTGGCGCGCAACGAGGAGATCGCCATCCCCGGACCGCGTGGCGATATCCGCTGCAAGGTCTACGCGCCCAGCACCGGTGGCGAGGCGCTGCCGGTGCTCGCCTACTTTCACGGCGGCGGTTGCTGCCTGATGTCACCCGAAGATTACGAGGGTACCAATACGGTGCTCGCCGACGATGCCCAGTGCCTCGTCGTCGTGCCGCAATACCGCCTGGCGCCGGAATTCCCCTTCCCGGCACCGCTGGAGGATTGCTACGCGACCTTCAAATGGCTGCAGAAGAACGCCGGTGAGATCGGTGGCGATCCCTCGCGCATCGCCATTGCCGGCGATAGTGGCGGCGGTTATCTGACCGCCGCGGTCGCCCTGGAGGCCAAACGCAACAACGCACCGCAACCGCTGTTGCAACTCTTAATCTACCCGATGACCGACATGGCCGGCCTTTCGCCGTCGCGGGTCGAGGAAACCCTGTTCCTCGACGACCGTACGCTGCAGTGGGTGATCGGCATGCACGCCGGCGACAACCGGCTCGACCCGCGCGCCTCGCCGATCCATGCCGAAGACCACAGCGGCTTGGCACCCGCCGTGGTGATCGCCGCCGAAATCGATCCGCTGCGCGACGAAGGCAAGGCCTATGCGTCGAAGCTGCGCAACGCGGGCGTACCGACCCAGTACCAGCTGTATCAGGGCGTGGTGCACGGCTTCTTCAATTTCGGCGGTTTTTCCGACCAGGCCAACACGGCGGTACAACAGGCGGTCAGCGCGCTGAAGACGGCGTTCGCCTCTGCGTAGCGGCTACTCGGTTTCGGAATCGAAGGTGATGCCGATTTTGGCCATCTCGTCGAGTACCTGCGGCCCGTACTTGTCGGCCAGGTTGGCGCCGATCTCTGGTGGATAGGTGATGTCGTTGAAATCGTCGCCGCCGCCGACGCACAGGATGATCGCCTGCAGGTAGCCCACCTCGTCGCTGATATTCTCGAACCGCCGGTGACAGCCGGGCGGCACCGCAATGGTGTCGTAGAGGCCAAGCGCGACCTCCTGCTCGCCGTGATCGCCCCAGGCGATCTTGAACGCGCCTTTGAGCACGGTGAAGATCTCGTGGGTGCGATGGTGGGCATGCAGCGGCGGCCCCTCGCC
>JBFKGW010000250.1:0-4759 GCA_041633145.1 Alphaproteobacteria bacterium | reverse complement strand
TCCGGGTAAACCCATAAGACGAGTGCTTCAGTAAATTAAGGAGCGGAAATATTGCCTGCTGAAAACCATACAAACGATCTTGCCTTCGATGACGGGTGAAAGTTCTCCTCATCTACTTGTCGAGTGGCTGGCCGGGCACGCCGGCGCCGAGCGGATCGATTTTGTCGAACCACCGGCGCTGTTGCCCGGCGGCGCAGTGCAGCAGAACTGGGCGTTTGCTGTCGTGTTCGCCGGTGGGCAAATGTCGGGTCGCCAGGAGCTCGTCCTGCGCACCAATTTCCAGACGTCGTTGCCGGCGAGCCGACCGAAAACGGAAGAGTTCGCGGTCCTGCAGACGGTAGTGGCGGCCGGTGTGACGGCTCCCGAGCCGCTGTGGCTGTGCGAAGACGCACGAATCATTGGTCGGCCGTTTTTCATCATGGGTCGCTGCAACGGCGATGCGGCGGCGCGGCCATTGGTCGCCGCTGCCGCGCGCGAGGGCTTCGGACGGGCATTGGCCGAGCGGCTGGCCCGCGAACTGGCGCTGATCCATTCGGTAAGTTCGGGCGACGCGCGCTTGGCCGGCTTGGGCCGGCCGGCCGCATCGTCGGCACTGACACAGATCGCCCAGTGGCGGGATTGGCTTGCCACACTAACGGCAGATACGACCGTTTTGACAGAGGGCCTCGGTTGGTTGGAGCGCCACGCACCGCCCCAGCGCCATACCAGCTTGGTCCACCGCGACTTCCGCAGCGGTAACTTCCTCGTTGACGACGGTCGTTTGACCGCGGTGCTCGACTGGGAATTCGCCGGCTGGGGCGACCCCCACGAGGATATCGGCTGGTTCTGCGCCGCCTGCTGGCGCGCCGGCGCCGACCATCTCGAAGCCGGCGGGCTTTCCGCGCGCGAAGATTTTTACGCGGCTTACGAAGCCGCCGGCGGTCGCCCGGTGGACGCCGACGCGGTCGCCTTTTGGGAGGTTATGGCCCATGTCCGCTGGGCGATCATCGCGCGCCAGCAGGGTGCACGTGCCGCGCAAGGTGACGCGCCGCAGCATGAACTCCTCGAAGCGGCCGAACGGGTGCCCGGCCTCGAACGCGACATCGCCGCGATGATCGCGGCCTAGCCCGACATAATCTCAACCCCCCACCCCAACCGTCTCCCACAAGGGGGGCTGAGGCTGGACCGTCACGCCAGTGGCGTGGCGTAAGCCAGCCGAAGCATTTTGTTCTGCGGTCCGACTTGCGTCGTGCCACCGGCACGACGGTTCGTCCCGCAGCCCCCTTGATGGGGGAGGATTTAGGTGGGGGTGAGTGTGGAGTGTTTAAGGCACCAGCACCACGCGGCCGAGGATGCGGCCCTCGTTGAGGTCGTGCAGGGTCTCGGTGACCCGCGACATCGGCCGGGTTTCGACCGGTATCGGTGTCACCTTGCCGCCGCGCACCAGCTCGATCAGTTCCTTCATCTCCTCGAGCCGGCCGACGTAGGAACCGCGCAGGGTCATATTGCGGATCGGCAGGGTGAGCGTCGGGATGGTGATCTCGCCACCGTAGAGGCCGACGCCGATATAGCGGCCGCCCTTGCGCACCACGTCGTAGCCCAGCTTGGTGGTCTCAGAGTTGCCGACGAAATCGACGATGGCGCCGGGGCCGTTGCCGGTCAGCTCCTTGAGCCGCTCCAGCGCGTCTTCGTCCTTGGAGTTGATGGTGTGGTCGGCGCCGGCTTGCCGCGCGGCGGCGAGTTTATCGCCGTCGATGTCGACGACGATCAGCTCATGATCGGGCAGGTAGGCGCGCGCCACCCCAACGCCGGTCAAGCCGACACCGCCGGCGCCGATGATCACCACCTTGTCGTCGGCCGACAGGGGATGGACCTTCTTGATCGCGCTGTACGAGGTGATGCCGGCGCAGGCCAGGGTGCAGGCGTAATGTTCGGGAATGCCGTCGAATTCGACCAGATACTTGGCGTGGGGCACTAACACGTGGTCAGCGTAGCCGCCCGGCGACAACACACCCAGGGTACGCATGGAAACGCAGTCGTTGTCGGCGCCCTCGTTACAGCGCGGGCAGTCGCCGCAGCCGATCCACGGGAAGACCAGGCGTTTGTCGCCGATCTCCACCCCCTCGGCGTCGGGACCCATGGCGACCACTTCGCCAAGCGGTTCGTGGCCCATGGTCAGCGGCAGCTTGATGCCGCGTTCCTCCAGCGTGACCTTCTTGCCGCCGCCCATGTCGTAGCCGCCTTGCCAGAAGTAGAGGTCGGAGTGGCACACGCCGCTCGCGGTGATGCGGACCAAGACTTCGCTGCCCTGCGGCTCGGGATTTTCGGATTCGACTAATTCCAGCGGCTGATTGACCTCAACCAGTTGATAGCTCTTCATTTTCTCTCTCCGCCCGTTACGCGTTACTCGAACTTGATGGATACACCGCCGAGACCCGACATCTCGACTTCGATGAGATCGCCCTGGGACACCCATTTGGTTGTCACTACCGAACCCAGGGTGACGAATTGCCCCGCCTTCAATTCGCGGCCCCGCTCGGCCAGCCGGTTGGCGAGCCACGCCAGCGCTTCGAGCGGGTGGCCCATGATAAGCGAGCCGGCGCCTGTGCCAAACGCTTCGCCGTTCACTTCCATGCGGCCTTGCACGGTGGCGAGATCGAGCCCGCGCCACTCGCTCACCGGATCGGCCAGGACGCACGCGGCATTGAAAAAATTGTCGGCGACCATGGTCGGCGTGTCGAGCTGCCGGTAGTCGAAATAGCGCGCATCGACCAGCTCGACTGAGGCCATGCACGCTTCGACAGCGTCGGCGACGCTGTCGCGGTCGTAGGGTGCGTTCGCTGCCGGCAGGTCGGCGCCCAGCTGGGCGGCGATCTCGGCTTCGACGCCAGGTTCGGCGTAGTCGGCGTGGCGCAGCACCGCGCTGTTGCGGTGCACCGTCGGCGCGAACACCTCGCCGAACGAGGGTTCGTGGATGTTCATGTATTCCTGCATCACCGGGGTGGTGCAGCCGATCTTGTAGCCAACCGGCTGGCCGAGCCCGCGCGCGGTCAATATCTCGTTGAGCCGTTCCTGGACGGTATAGGCGTCGTCGAGGTCGTGCGGCCGAATGTCCTCGGGCAGGAAATCGAGGCGGCCGTGCGCCAGCCGATTGTCGGCGATTATTTTGGCGGCGTGATCGGCGGCTTGCGCATCCATCAGATCTCTCCCGTTTACCCGGCGAAGGCGCGCTTTAACGCGTCGATCACCTGCTGCAGCGACGCCGTCGCCGCGTCGATAGTTTTACCATAATGGAAGAAGCCGTGGATCATGCCATCGTAACAGGTGTATTCGGCTGGCACGCCGGCATCACTGAGCAGCTCGCCATAATGCTTGCCATCGTCGCGCAAGGGATCGAACTCGGCGGTGATGATCAAGGCCGGCGCCAGTCCGCTGAAATCGTCTGCCAGCGCTGGCCCTAGCCTCAAGTCGCCGCGGTCGACGTCGTCGGGCAGGAACTGCTCGTGGTACCAGGCGATCTGCTGGCGGGTGAGGAAATAGGGCTCGTCCAGCAGGGTGTAGGACGGCAGGCCGAGGGTGAAGAAAAAGTCGGTCGACGGATAGACCAGCACCTGCAGCACCGGATCGAACGCGCCTTCCCGGTGCGCTCGCTGCGCAATTACCGCGGCGAGGTTGCCGCCGGCGCTGTCGCCGCCGACAGCCAAGCGCTCCGGGTCGCCGCCGAGCTCCGCGGCGTTCGCCGCCACCCACTGCGCCGCCGCCCAGGCATCGTCGTGGGCGGCGGGAAATTTATGCTCCGGCGCCTGCCGGTAACGCGGTACGACGACGATACAACTGGCCTGGTTGGCGATCTTGCGGCATTGCGGCTCACGGCTCTCGACGCTGCCGATCACGAAACCGCCGCCGAAATAGAACATGAATATCGGCAAAGGTCCCTCCGGCGCGCCGGCGGGCCAGAAGATGCGCAGCGAAATGGGTCCGTGCGGTCCCTCGATCTCCCGGTCCTCGACCCGCTCGACCGGTTCGAGATCGTAATTGCGCGCTGCGATAAAACGCCGGTAGGCCGCGCGCGCCTCGGCCGGCGGCATCTGGTTGAGCGGCGTCGGCGCTGAGGTTAGGGTATCGAGAAGTTCCTGGGCCTGCGGGTGCAGGGGCATCGGTTTCTCCAGAGAATCCAGCAGGATCGGGAAACCGACAGGATTGGCCGGTTTGTAGCGGGCGTCAACAAGCCCGGGAAAAATAGTCTGTTTGGGGAAGGCGAGGAGTTGATGCGGTTTGCGTGCGATACGGGGGGGACCTTCACCGATCTGATCGTCGAGGACGATCAAGGCGGTCTGCACATGTACAAGGCGGCGACCACGCCCGACGATCCGGTCAAGGGCGTGCTCGACGCGCTGGCGCTCGCCGCCGCTGACATGGATTTGTCCTTGGCCGACCTGCTGGCGCAGGGCGATATGCTGATCCACGGCACCACCCACGCCATCAATGCCATCATCACCGGCAATACGGCAAAGACGGCATTCCTGACCACCGCCGGCCACCCCGATATTCTGGTGCTGCGCGAAGGCGGCCGCATCGAGCCGTTCAACTTCGTCGCGCCCTATCCCGAGCCCTACCTGCCGCGCGCGCTGACCTTCGAGGTGCCGGAGCGCATCAACAGCGCCGGTGCAGTGCACACGCCGCTCGACGAGGCTGCCGTCGTCGCCATCGCCGAAGATCTAAAAGCGCGAGTCGTCGAAGCCGTCGCGGTGTGCCTGCTGTGGTCGATCTATAACCCGAC
>JBFKGW010000249.1:0-4775 GCA_041633145.1 Alphaproteobacteria bacterium | reverse complement strand
GCCACTGACGCCGCCATATAGGCAAGCCGCTGGGCTTGATTGCCCAAATAGGAGTCGCGCAGCTCGATCGAGCGGGTAAACGCCATGATCGTCTCGCGCATCGCCTTTTCGCGCCGCAGGCGTTGGAGCGCCGGCTCGGTCACATCGCGCCAAACCGCGACGATGCCTTCGAGACTGTCTTCTTCGTTGTTGACCGACGCCTTGGTGATCTCGAAATATCGCGGCCCGTTGGGCAGCGGGACCTCTAACGTCGTCGATATCCGGCCATTCGCAGTGGCGGCGTCGTCAGACGCCAGCAATGATTGTGCGGTGAGGTGCCCGAATACGCCGGCATCGTCTCTGCCGACGATTTCCGACGGACGGCTATCGAGCATCTGGGCGAACGCCGCATTAGCCGAGATATAGCGACCTTGCGGATCTTTGAAGGTGATCCCTTCGGAGATCGACGCGACTAAATTTTTAAGCAGCGCCATTTGCGACGGCGCAGCCGGCTCACTGGCCGCCGGCCGGTCGGCCGTCATGACGGCCGTCGCCGGCCCCGAACTTTTGGCGTGCGCATCGCGGGACGCGTGCTCAGATGCCTCGGCCATCTCGACCGGCGCCATGGCGGGTTCAACTGATTTGGCGGACTTATCGCCGGCCGCCGGAGCTACCGTCGCATTATCGGCCGCTGCTGTTTGACCGTCCTCGTCGGCATGCGATTTGCGTAGGCGTTTGCCGAGCATTGCGCCAAAAACCGCGGCCAAGGCGGCAACGAATACCAACGTGGTGGTGTTGCTCGACAGGATGAGGACCCCGACGACTGCGGCTAGTATGGCGAAAATAATGATCGCATCGGTCTGTTTGAGCATGGTTCACCAACTCGACATAGTTAACGGCCAAACGAAGAAGTGCGCGCTCCGGTCCCGGCGGAGACTAATAATGCCGATTTTCGTCACAAGATCGTTGGCGTTCCCTTAACAAGAGAGAAAGAAACGCACCGCTGGTAGCAGTATCTTTAGGAATATTCATTAAGCATGCCGTTACTTTTTTTGGCCAAACGGTGCGAATTCGCCGGCAATCACGGGCTTTTCACGAGCTTCCAGGTCGGCGAGCCGTACCAGTACCGGTCGATAGTGGGCCGAGGAGGCATGAATGGACGCTAAAAGCTTCGTTGCCGTCTGTTTCAGCGATCTTGCGGGACAAGTCCGCGGGCATGGGGTCCCGCGATCTGCCATTGCCGATTTGTACCAGCGAGGCTTGCCGTGGCCGGCAGATCTCGCCGCGCTGACAGCGTTCGGCGAAGCGGTGGACACGCCTTGGAACGGCACGAGCGGTCTGCGGCTGCAGCCCGACCATAGTGCCGAGGTTAAAATAGACTTCGGTGACGAAGCGCCGTCCGAGTTATTTGTGCTCGGCAGCCTCCAAACCAGCGACCAAAAAATTTGGAGCGGCTGCACCCGCAGCTTCTTGCAGGCGGTCGTGGACGCGCTAAAAAGCGAATTCGGCCTCGACGTGTCGTGTAACTACGATCACCAATTCTCGCTGCTCGGGGAGGGGACAACCCGGACGACAGCGATGAGCTTGAGCGCACTGCGCCGCGAGCGTCGGTTTGCCAGCAAACTAGCGATCGCGCTGGAAAATGCGGGCGTAACTCTGGTGCGGTTCGGCGCCGGCGCCGGCGAACGCCAATTTACTGCGACCACCAAGGCAAAGTTTGGCGTCGCAGCAGCCGACAGCGCGGTTATTTTTCGCCAGCTAGTGCACGCAACTGCCGAGCTCTTTGGTCAAAGCTGCACGTTTGCGCCGCTGCCGTCGGCGACGGCGAACGAAAACCGTGTCGTATTGGGCATCGATCTGTTCGACGACGGCGACCAAGTAACGTACGACTCCACATCGCCCACCGGCATTAGCGTGACACTGGGCAGTTTTCTCGCCGGCATGTTGCGCCATTTGCCGGCCTTGCGCGCGCTCACCAGTCCGTCGTTCCTGCCGGCTGCCAATGGTAATGCCGAGGCCGACACCAATCCCGGCACGACGCTGAAACCGAACTGGCGCAGCGCCCCCATCACAATCAATCCGATTTTCAATTCGCCCGCCGCCCACCAGCGCGATTACAGCTTTGCGTTTACGGCAGCTGACGCCACGGCATGCCCCTATCTGCAACTGGGCGCGATTCTGTGCGCGGGACTGCTAGGGTTGCGCGACGCGCTGCCGATGCCCGAAACCCGTTCCGCGGCGGCATCTGCTCCCGAAATTTTGTTCAATGGCGCCCTCGACGGCAGCGCTGCACCGTGCCATCTGTCGGATGATTTGGCGGCGCTGGCGCGCGACGAAGTTTTCCGCAACGCCTTTCCTGATGGCATGTTGGATGCCTATGCAAACGTCAAGCGCGCCGAACTGGCAACTGCGGCGCGCTTGTCACCCGACGATTTACGTGCGTGGAGTGAGGAAATCTATTAGTACGACTCGATAGACAATCGAGATTTTGATCAAAATCCTCATGTCTGAACTTACGCAACCGCTGGGATCGCATCGGCAATCCTTCGACATGAAGCGTTCCGTACACAGTTTCCTCAGCACCAGATATTACTTCCTGGTGCTGTTACCGATCGCCCTGCTGATGTTTCCCAATCGGGGGCTGATCCACGACACCAGGTTGTACGTCTTCGATATCTTGAATATTGCCCACGAAGGCATCTTCGCCAACGACATCCTCACCATCGTCGGCACGCAAGATAAATACACGTTGTTCTCTTACATCGTCGCGCCGCTTTTCAAAATTCTCAGCCCTTGGGCGGCAACCTCGGTCGTTCTCGTGGTCGGCCAGCTTATCTGGTTTTCCGGGATCATCGCGCTGGTGGCAAAAATCACCGAGGACGAGAAGGCTACCTTTTACGGCCTGTTGTCGGCCTTTCTGCTGCCGAGCGTGTATTTCGGTTTTTCGGTTTTGGCCTACGGCGAACCATTTGCGACGCCGCGTATTTTTGTCGAGGGGCTGACCTTCTGGTCGCTGTGGTGCTTCTTCAATCGGGCCTACCTGATTTCCGGCCTTCTGGTGCTGACCGCATTAACGTTGCATCCAATCATGGGCCTCGTTACCGCAGCCTTGATCAGCGGTGTGCTACTGCAAGAAGGTCGGCGCTGGTGGTGGATCTGCGGCGGCACGGCCGCGGCCGGATTTGCGATTGTTCTCGCCAGCGGCGCCCTTCCGCTGGACAGACTTACCGCGTCTTTGACCGGCGACTGGCTCTATGTCGTGCAAACAAGAGCCAAGTATTTGTACGTCTCCCAGTGGCCGGTAAAGGATTGGAGCCGAATTATTCTCTCGGTCTCGCTAATCCCGCCGATGATCGCGCTCTATACGGGGTGGCAGCGCCGCCTGATGATCTCGGCGTTGATCGTCGGCGGCGGCGGTCTCGTCGTCTCCTTCATCGGCACCGACGTCCTGCACAACGTTCTGCTGTCGCAAGTGCAGGCCAGCCGCGCCATCTGGTTCGCCTATCTTATGGGCACAGTCGGCACCGGCGTGGTGATCGCGAACTTGTACCGCAGAAGCGAGGCAGACGGCGACGTCTTCTTGTTTCTGTACGTCTTGGCGTGGGCGATCACCCATATATTCTGGCCGATTCCCGGAATGATCCTCGGGCTGATTGCCTCGGCCCTCGCATATTTGCGGATCACAGAACGGATCGCCGGCATCCCCGCCCTGTTTCGCCGACTGGTTTATGTCATGTCGACTATGTTCTTCATGTTTTTGGCCTTCTTCCGCCTGAAATTCTGGCTGCTGCCGTACAACCGGGACCGAGCTTTTGGCGAAAGCGACGGATTTTCGGGGATCGGCGGCATCGCCGGCGTCACCCACATGGAGGTGATTTTCGTCGCGGCGATCGTGTTTGTCATTTTACGTCTGCGTGTGAAGATACCGTCTTATGTAACCCTCGTGCTGCTGCTTGTTTTAGCGGTTTGGTCGGTAGTGGCCTGGGACCGGCGCAGCCCCGAGGACCGTGGGATGGAAGGCGGCTATAACGCCGATGCACTGGTCGCGCAGATCCCACAGGGCGCACAGGTCTATTGGGAAGGCAACGCAAAAGGGTCTTGGCTGCTGCTTCGCCGGCCGAGCTATTTCGGCAATATTCTTGGCGCCGGCAGCGTTTTTTCCGAGGCTTTAGCGACCGAGTTCCTGAACCGGAGCCGCGTCATACACGCCCTGGATGGCGTCGACTACGTCGATGTTTGGCACCCGACCAAGCCGCTCGATACCATTTCCCTGCGCAAGCGCGTTTTTAAGCGGTTAACCAGGGCTGATCTGATTACCGCCTGCACCGACGCGCCCGAGCTCGATTTTATGGTGCTGTCGCGCCCGGTCGATGGCGCCTATGTCGGGATTTGGCACCCTAGGACGACCGATCAAGGTGCGCCGGCGGTAGAGACGGCGCCCGATCTGGTGCCGACCAAAGCCTTCTTTTTATATCGATGTAGCGATTTTCGGTGAGGTGGGGACTTTATCCGGTACCAAACAACCTTGGCTGTGTAGGCTAATGGTTCAATGGTCATCGGGTATGGCGCTTATTCGGCTAGTCCCGCAACGAAAAATCACGGGTGCGCGTGTGAGAAGCGTTAGGCAAGCGTAAGCTTCCCCAGGCGTCGTAAATCGTTAGTCGCAGCTTTATTGTTCATCTCCTCGCTGGAAAGCGAGCCTGACCTCGAAATTAAGGCAATTCCGGGGATAGGCTCATCCCAATTGCCGAACGGCATGATTTCTCGTTAATTACGTCCGACGCGTCTATGCTGGT
>JBFKGW010000248.1:0-4776 GCA_041633145.1 Alphaproteobacteria bacterium | reverse complement strand
GGCCTGGCAGGGGCGGATCGGCGAGGTCGACGACTCGGTACTGCGTAAAAGCTTCGAGTTGAACTTCTTCGCCCACCAGCGCGTCGCCAAGGCGGCGGTCGCCGTGATGCTGCAGCAGAAAACCGGCGGCGTGTTGCTGTTCAACGCCTCGAAGCAGGCGGTCAATCCCGGCAAGGACTTCGGCCCCTACGGCCTGCCCAAGGCGGCGACGATGTTTTTATCGCGGCAGTATGCGCTCGATTACGGCAGCGACGGCATCCGGTCCAACGCGGTCAACGCCGACCGCATTCGCAGCGGCCTGCTGACCGACGACATGATCCACGAACGGGCGGCGGCGCGCGGCGTCAGCGAACACGACTATCTGGCCGGTAACCTGCTGCACCGCGAAGTTACCGGCGCCGACGTGGCGCAGGCCTTCGTCGCTCTCGCTTTGGCGCGCAAGACCACCGG
Organism: Alphaproteobacteria bacterium; assembly: GCA_041633145.1. GTDB lineage: Bacteria > Pseudomonadota > Alphaproteobacteria > UBA6615 > UBA6615 > JBFKGW01. The sequence continues at coordinate 4,326 of JBFKGW010000248.1, read as the reverse complement.
TGCGGTGATCACCGTCGACGGTGGCAACATCGCCGCCGCGTTGCGCTGACCCAGCTCGCGCCAATAAATCGGATTTCGTGGTTGTTCGCGTCCGCTGGTAATGGGGTGGCGCCAATGTTCGCTGAGTTTTTTGGGTTGGTCCGCTTTGCACCCGACACCGGCCGAAGCTCGCAACAGATGCCTACGGCCGAAAGTGACCCAAAGCCCACGTCGAAACTCGCATACTTGGTAGTCCACCACTACGGAACCGAATATCCGCCATCGACGAAGATAATCTGGCCGGTAATAAAATCGGCTGCGTCAGAGGCTAGGTAGACGACCGCGTTCCCGATGTCTTCAGGTTCGCCCAGTCGGCCAATCGGGTAGGACTTAACAACCTCCTGCTTGCCCGCTTCCATGTCGCCATTGCCCAGCGCGAGGTAAAAATCGTCGCTCAACGGCGTCATGATGTTGCCCGGTGCGACGGCGTTCACGTTGATTTTGTGGGGCGCCAATTCGATCGCCAGACAGCGGGTCATACCGTGAATGCCCATTTTCGAGACGCCATAGGCGATGCATCCCGGCACGCCCTGATGGCCGAATATCGATCCGTTGTTGATGATTTTGCCTTTGCCGAGTTTTTTCATCTCGGGAACCACGCGCTGGCAGGCGAGGAACTGACCGGTCAGGTTCACGTTCAGCGTTTGCAGCCAGATATCCGGCGAATGGTCTTCGATCGAGGCCATGCGGAAGATGCCAGCATTGGTATAGAGAATATCGACCTTGCCGAGCTCACTCACCGCGATTGTCACCAGGCGATCGACATCCTCGGCCTTCGACACATCCGCCTGCACCGCGAACGATGTGCGCCCCAACCCTTCAATTTCATGAGCGACCTCCTCGGCCGCTGCCATTTGCGAGTTGCCATTAACGACAACGTCTGCCCCCGCCTTCGCCAAGGCGAGTGCGGCAGCGCGCCCGATACCAGACGATGAACCGGTAACAATTGCTGATTTACCTTCGAGTTGCATGAGTTAGTCCTCGTAAATTAAAGCCCCGCCGCGGCGATACCGGGCGGGGCTTGAGGTTGGATAGGGAGATACTACCGACAAACCGGAATTGATGAACCAGATCACGGTTCAATTCCTAGGTAGTTTGTAAACGTCCCTGCTGACGCGAATTAATTGCTGGTACGGAACTGGATGCCTTCCAAGGTAGCTCTTTCACTGCTCTTATTGCACAGAGTCACTTTCGTACCCGCTGTTGCCATCCAATGATCGCCCGCTGAGCGGACGACATCGTCTTTCCCCGGAAAGCTAAAGACTATTGTGCCGTTAGTCATTGTGAGCCACTCATCGGGTGCAGTGAACTCGCCGGCGCACTTACCTGGTTCCAGACCGAATTTGATCTTGACTGCCGTATGCCCCTGAAAATCGCCGATTTTGTCCTCGACAAACATCATGCCATCTTTCCACAAGTGCTTATCCGCTGAAGCAGGACCGTTGATCGCGACTGCTCCTAAGGCAACCAAACCAATCATTGTGAAACGCATTTTTTAAACTCCCCCAATTTTACGAAATAGAACACGCTCCCACGCACAAGCGATAAGTTTTTATCGAGAACGCCCACCAAAAGTAGAGCCTATAAATCCGCTCGGTTCAACCGGGCTTTCTATTGTTTTACAGTACCGGAGGCTCTTGGTTCCAAGTGGTAGGGGGGACCCAATGGACATGCTGCAAGAACAGGCAACTGCACCCGGCAACGATACTAAGCAAAGTGCTTTGGTTGGCACATTACCTCAGACGGTTAGGCGTAATTTCACTGACGTTGACCTCGAGGAAGCGGTTACTCGAGCGCGCCAGATCGTTCCCACCTTGCGGGAACGCGCAGTCCAAACTGAGGACGCGCGGGTAATGCTCAGAGAAAACGAACAATTGCTGCATGAAACGGGACTGTTTCGGTTTATGCAACCCAAGGCATTTGGCGGAATGGAACTCGACTTCGTCTCGATCGTCGATATTCCGGCGGAACTCGCCCGCGGCTGCCCGTCGACAGCCTGGAACGTCTGCAACTACGCCTGCCATCACTGGATGCTCGGCTTCTTCGATCCAGAGGCGCAACGCGAAGTCTGGGAAGAAAATCCCGATGCGCTGATCGCGTCGTCGTTTGCGCTGGCCACCGGCGAAGCGCGGAAGACTGACGGCGGCTTTATCATCAACGGTCGTTCGCCTTTCTCATCCGGAGTCGACAACGCCGACTGGAACCTGATCGTCATGTCGGTGCTCGACGACGACAGCGGGAAGCCGGTCGATTGGCGGCTGTGCCTGGTGCCCAGATCAGATTACGAGATTATCGATACCTGGCAGGCGATGGGCATGGCCGGCACCGGTAGCAATGACATCGCCTTTAGTGACGTGTTCGTTCCCGAGCGGCGCGCCTTGCCGCTGCTAAAGGCCCGGGGAGGCCACGACCATCCGGGCGGCGAACAGAATCGGTCGCCGCTCTATGGCGTCCCGATTGTCGCCAGCGCGGGAACTGTTTTGGCGGCGGCGGCGGTGGGCGCGGCGGAAGGCGCTTACGAGATGTTCGTCGACTCAATGACCAAGAGAAAAGGCACCTACACCGGTGCGCAGGTGGCCGACTTTCAAGCCGTGCAGACAAAGGTCGGCCGGGCGCGCTGCCTAATCGACTCTGGGCGAATGATGTTGCGCGACACGGCGATTGGGTTTAGCGACATCGCGGCGCGCGGGGAGGCGCCGGACCTCGACACCAAGCTGAAGTATCGGGCCTATGCCGCCTTTGCCGTCAACCAGTCGCGCGAAGCTATCGAGGCGTTGTGGTCGTGCTATGGCGCGCAGGGGATCTACACGCGCGATCCGCTGCAGCGGCATCTGCGCGATGTACAAGCCATCAACCAGCACTTTTCTTACAATTTCGACATTGCCGGCTCGGCTTACGGCGTCAACGCACTCGGCGGCACCTATGGCAATCCAACGATGTAGGGTCAGCTGTTGAATTGGCTTGACCGCTACCGATGAGTAGGTGACCCCGTTCCCTCAACATCGCAATCCAGGATCTCGACAAACTGAAATCTTCCGGAATATTAGCCTTTGTTGAACGACAGCTTTTGGCTATTTCTCGCCACCGAGGAGGGCCGTTAGTCACGACTGGTTTACCCCGTAAATAAGACTCTTAACGGGGCATGCTCGCTTCAGTGTGAATGCGATCGTAAAATTGTTTGTCTCACCGGCGCAAAAGTCACCGTCGACGGCGGCAACATCGCCGCGGCGCTGCGCTAGCCGATCTGTTTGCGCATGCGCTTGATGTCGGCCGGGGTCGTCTCGGCGCCGAAGACAGCAGCGGTCGCGGCGATCCACTGAATTTGGTGAAACGCCGGTCCGTCGGCCAGTCGCAGGCCGCGCGCGCTGCGTTGCTGACGCGCCTTGTCGAGGAACGGCGAACTGATGCCGACGGCGTCGAGGTCCCACACCAGACCATTTTGCGGGAACAGCGCGGCGTCGCCGACCGGCGAGGCGGTGTCTTCGTCGTCGGCTTCGGTGGCGTTCACCACTAGGCTGCCCGGCGGCAGTAGGGTGACCAGCCGGTCGTGCTCGAGCTGCGACTGGATATGGCGCAACTCCGGCCGCTGCTCCTCCGGCAAGCCGGCAATGCGCTGGCGCATATCCGACATCGATTTTCCATCGAGCGTGGTCAGGGCGACGCGCCGTGGGCCCGATCCGTTTGTCGCACCGCTCAGCGCCAGGGCAAGCGCGCGCGCCGGTGCGCTCGCGCCGATGATCAGCACCTCCTCGGGATCGCTGTCGCCGCCGAATACGTGCTGGTAGGCGTGCAGGGCGGCGTTCTTGGCCGGCGCCAGGCCGGTGAGGTTACCGGGTGAGCGGACGGCGACGCCGATCTCGCCTAACAACTGCGTATCGCCGGTCAGTTCGTCGAACATTTGCCGCGTGTAATCGAACAGAGCATCGGCGTGCGACACCATGATCGCGCCGACGGCGTGATATTCGTCGCGCAGGAAATCGACAAAAGCCTGGTATCCGGCGACGTCGGGATCGGAGGTGACGGCGACCGGGACAATGGCCGTCGATCGATGGCCGAATCGGCGCGCCCATTTCGGCAGCGCGTCAAGCAGTTCCTGGGGCAACGGTTGCACGCCGACGATATAGACCGTCGGCTTCTTGGGCGGAGGGGGTAAGTCGAACACGGGAGGGGCTTGTCACCGGTATGTATGTATTCTTACGCCACACCCTAGCTCAGCGAAAATTTGTTCGCCATCCCCCGATTTGCCGAAAAGGCCGTTGGTGATAGGTTCGCGCGTGCCGGCGCGGT
>JBFKGW010000247.1:0-4776 GCA_041633145.1 Alphaproteobacteria bacterium | reverse complement strand
TGGCATGACCGGGCGCTGCCGTTCGAGGACGCCCATTTTCTGACCGGCTTTGGCCATCGCGACGGCAAGTTTCATTTCAAGCCGGACTGGTCCGAGCTGGGACCGCTGCACGACGCCATGCCCGAGATGCCCGACCATTTCGACATCATCGACCAGACAACGCCCGATCATCCTTATCGCCTGGTGACGGCGCCGTCGCGCAATTATCTGAATAGCAGTTTTGCGGAGACCAAAACATCGATCGCCAAGGAGGGGAGGCCCGAGGCGCAAATCCATCCTGACGTGTGCGCCGAGCTCGGCCTGCAAGCCGGCGGGCAGGTGCGCCTCGGCAACCGGCAAGGCTCTGTCGTCGTGCATGTGCACCCCTTCGACGGCGTTCAGCCCAGCACGGTCATCGTCGAAGGGATTTGGCCGAACAAAGCGTTCGTCGAGGGTATCGGGATCAACGCGCTGGTGAGCGCTGAGCCAGGCCGGCCCAATGGCGGCGGCGTGTTCCACGACACGGCCGTTTGGCTGCGGCCGGTCTGATCATGTTGGCGAGGGCGGCGAGGAGAGTTGTCTGTGGATAATGAGATCACATCCGCGACACCGGACATTTCCGAGCCGCGCTTGTCGACGAACGGCGGGCGCAAAGCGACGATTATCGTGTTCGGCAACGAGAAGGGCGGCACTGGCAAGTCGACCTCGGCGATGCAGGTCATCGTCGCCCTGCTGCGCGCCGGATTTCGCGTTGGCGCCATCGACCTGGACGCCCGGCAAGGCTCGCTGACCCGATATTTCGACAATCGCCGCATCTATGCGGCGCGCCACGGACTACGTTTGCCACATCCGCTATACCGCACCGTAGCCCGCAGCGACTTGCGCGACCGCGACGCCGCGGAAGCCGAAGAGCGCGAGCGCCTGGCTCGCGCAATCGACGCGTTGTCCGATTGTGACTTTATTGTCCTGGACACGCCGGGCAGCGACAGTCACCTGTCGCGCGAGGGCCATGCCCATGCCGACATTTTGATCACGCCGCTCAACGACAGTTTCGTCGATCTCGATCTGCTCGGCCGCATCGATCTGGAAACCAACAAATTGCTGTCGCCGAGCAAATATTCCGAAATGGTGTGGGATCAAAAAAAGCTGCGGATGCAGCGCGGCGAGGGATCGATTGACTGGATCGTCATGCGCAATCGCCTGGCCAGCTTGGATTCACGTAATAAGCGAAATATGGATCAGGCGCTGAACGACCTGTCCCGGCGTCTTGGACTACGCTTGGTCGCCGGCTTCAGCGAACGCGTCATATTCCGCGAATTGTTCCTAAAGGGCCTTACCCTGCTTGATATTCGCGAACAAGGGACCGACGTTACCCTTACCATGTCGCATTTGGCGGCGTTGCAGGAAGTGCGCAATTTATTGCGGGCGATCGGCGTCGAGCGACAAGAAGAAGATGATGAAGAAGAGGAAACTGAGGCTCCGACATCGAAGCTGGACCTGCCAATGTCAAACGGGAGGATGGCCTAGGCGGTAAGAACCGTACCGACGTTATGACGGGAGAGAACGATAAACTAACACCGGCGAAGTCGAGCGACGCTGAAGTACGGGCGTTTCTCGACAAGGTGGCTACGGTCGCGCAATCGACGCCGCCGGGCCATCGCGGACGCCTGTTGTTCGCCATCGACGCCACGGCGAGCCGCGAGCCGACGTGGGATATGGCGTGCGCCATTCAGTCCGAAATGTTCGTGGCGACGCAAGCGCTCGGCGGATTGGAGGTTCAACTGGCCTTCTACCGCGGGTTCGGCGAGATGAAAGTCACAAAATGGGTCGGCGGACCCGAGGAACTGGTAGCGCGCATGACCAAGGTACGTTGCCTAGCCGGTCGGACACAAATCCGCAAGGTACTGCGCCATGCCTTGAAAGAGACCAACAAGAAGAAGGTCAACGCGCTGGTGTTCGTCGGCGACGTCATCGAGGAAGACATCGACGAACTCGGCCATCTGGCTGGCCAACTGGGTCTGGTCGGCACGCCGGTATTTGTTTTTCACGAAGGCGGCGAGCCCGTTTCGCGCCGGGGGTTCGAACAAATCGCGCGCTTGTCGAACGGCGCCTATTGCGCCTTTGATGCCGGCAGCGCTGCGCAATTGAGCGAGTTGTTGAAGGCGGTCGCCGTCTATTCGGCCGGCGGCTGGGTTGCGCTCGAAGACTATGGACGCCGAGCCGGCGGCAAAGCGCTCCAGATCACCCACCAAATTTCCGGCAAACGCTGAGGGCCGGCAATGTTTCCTTGGCTTATTCTCGCCATTGCCGTCATCCTTGGCCTTTATCTCGTCGCCCGCTGGTGGGTCCAAGCCGAGCCGCGGCAAATTCTGCAGGCACTGCGCTGGACCGGCGCGGTCGTCGGGGTGGTGCTGCTCGCCACGATCGCTTTGTCGGGGCGCTGGAGTTGGTTGCCGGCGCTGTTGTTCCCGGCGATCCCCTGGCTGGTACGGCTTCGCGCCCTCAATACCATGCGCAAAAACGCCCGCGGCCCGCGGCGTGGGCAAGCCAGCCAGGTCTCGACACGTTTTCTCAATATGGAGCTCGACCACGACAGTGGTGAGATGACCGGCGAGATCACCGACGGCCAGTTCGTTGGCCGCAACCTCGGCGATCTCACCCTCGGCGAACTAATCGAGTTGTGGCGCGAATGTGCCAAGGAAGACGAACAGTCACGCTTAGTGCTGGAAAATTACCTCGACCGCGGCCATCCCGAATGGCGTAGCGTTGCCGGCGCCGGCCCCCGCGAGGAGACCGCCGGTGCCCGTAGCGAAAGCCCGTGGACAAAGACCAGCATGAGCGCCGAGGAGGCGTGCGAGATTCTCGGGGTGGAACCCGACGCAACGCCGCAAGACATCGAGACCGCCTATCGCCGGGTGATGAAAAGCGCCCACCCGGACCACGGCGGTTCGGACTGGATGGCCGCCAAGGTCAATCAGGCGAAGGACGTGCTGCTGGGTAGTTAGGATTTTAGCCATCTCTGCGTGCTACCGCTTGCACGCTCGCGAAACGCTGTGGCACAAGACGTGACCTCTAATCAGCACCGGCGGCACCTAAACTCAATCCGCGCGGCATCCCTCAATGGCGACACGTGTACGAAAGGCAATCTTTCCCGTCGGCGGTCTTGGCACCCGATTTTTGCCGGCGACCAAGGCGATGCCCAAGGAAATGCTGCCGATCGTCGACCGGCCGTTGATCCAATATGCGGTCGACGAAGCACGCCAGGCGGGGGTCGAAGAGTTCATCTTTGTGACCGGCCGCGGCAAGGCCGCGATCGAGGATCATTTCGATCACAGTTTCGAGCTTGAACAAACCCTCGAGGCCCGCGGCAAATCGGAAGAGCTGGTGGCGTTGCGCGCCTGGTTGCCCAAACCGGGGCAGATTGCCTACGTGCGTCAGCAGGAACCGCTCGGCCTCGGCCACGCGGTCTGGTGTGCGCGCCACTTGATCGGCGACGAACCGTTCGCGGTGTTGCTCGCCGATGACCTCATCATGTCGGAGACGCCCTGCTTGGAGCAGATGATCGCGGTGTTCAATGATCACGGCGGCAACGTGGTCGCGGCGATGGAAGTTCCCCACGAACACACCTCGCGCTACGGCATTATTGAATCGGGCGGCGCCCAGGGTGCAGTTCACCCGGTGAAGGGCTTGGTGGAAAAGCCGGCGCCAGCCGATGCCCCATCGAATTTGGCCGTAGTGGGCCGATACATTTTGATGCCCGAAGTATTCGGCGAGTTGGAACGCCAGGACATCGGCGCCGGCGGGGAAATTCAATTGACCGACGCGATGGCTCGCCTGATCGGTCGCCAACCCTTTCACGCACAGGTCTTTGAGGGACGGCGCTTCGACTGTGGCGATAAGTTGGGCTTTCTGGAAGCCAATTTTGCTTTTGCGCTCGAGCGCGCAGACCTCGGCCCGGCCTTGCGTCAAGTGCTCGCCACCTACGGAGTGTAGTTGATGCGCATCGTCATGGTTGGCACCGGTTACGTTGGCCTGGTGTCGGGCGCGTGTTTTTCCGAGTTCGGTTGGGACGTCGTTTGCGTCGACAATGACGGTGAAAAAATCGACATGTTGTCGCGCGAGGAAATGCCAATCTACGAGCCGGGCCTCGAAGATCTGGTGAAACGCAACGTCGGTGCCGGGCGGCTCACCTTCACCACCGACCTCAAGACAGCAATCGCCGGCGTTCAGGCCATCTTCATCGCTGTTGGTACGCCGTCGCGGCGCGGCGACGGCCATGCCGATCTATCTTACGTCTACGCCGCCGCCGAGGACATCGCCCGGCACGCGGAGCCCGGCACCGTCGTCGTGACCAAATCGACGGTACCCGTAGGAACGGGGCGCGAAATCAAAGCGCGTATGGAAAAAGTGCGGCCCGATAACGGAATAGAGGTGGCGGCAAATCCGGAATTTCTGCGCGAGGGGTCGGCAATCGAGGATTTCATGCGGCCGGACCGCGTGGTCATCGGCGCCGAGACCGAGACGGCGCGCGCTATCATGCGCGGCCTCTACCGGCCGCTTTTCCTGCGCGACACGCCGATCGTCTTCACCTCGCTGGAAACGGCGGAGATGATCAAATACGCGGCCAACACGTTCCTGGCGACCAAGATAACGTTCATTAATGAGTTCGCCGATTTGTGCGAGCGCGTCGGCGCCGACGTCCAAGACGTCGCCCGCGGCATCGGCCTCGACGGTAGGATCGGCGCTAAGTTTCTACACGCCGGCCCGGGCTACGGCGGCTCTTGCTTTCCCAAGGAT
>JBFKGW010000246.1:0-4779 GCA_041633145.1 Alphaproteobacteria bacterium | reverse complement strand
TTTGTGAGCAGATTTAAGCGGGTGATTCGTTTTTTGGCACTCTTGGTTGATGGACCGATTGAATTCGATGAACCGGATTTGTCATCTCATTGCCGGGCGTGGGGTTGGTCTTACCAGCGCTAGCCAGTATCTTTGCGGCCGCGTTGCGGCGCGGTTACAACGGGTGCGAACTGGCGGGGATACTCCTCAGATATGGCGGATCAAGAATTCGATACCCGATCATTTCGCGACGCGTTGGGCAACTTCGCCACCGGCGTAACGGTGATTACCGCCAAAGGCGACGACGGCAAGTTGGCCGGCGTTACGGCCAACTCGTTCAATTCGGTCTCGCTCGACCCACCGCTCGTCTTATGGAGCCTCGACCGCGGCTCGCCAAGTTTGAAGGTCCTCGAGAAGGCCAGCCATTTCTGCGTCCACATCTTGGCCGAAGGGCAAAACGACTTATGCATGAAGTTCGCCCGGTCGGGCGACGACAAATTCAACGGTGTTGAATTCACCGAAGGCTTGGGCGGCGCACCGATATTTGCTGGCTGCCTGGCCCATTTCGAGTGCCGCAATGTGGTTCATCATGATGGCGGCGACCATGTCATTATCGTCGGCGAAGTCGAGCGCTTCGAAACCACCGACGGCGACCCGCTGATCTTTTTTCGCGGCCAACTGGGCGACTTGGCACACGTGCCCAAAGCGTGCTGACGCGCGTGCAAATTGCCGCCTTGCGCCCGGCTACGCGGTCTCCTATAGCTGGGCTTAACGTTCGAAATTGCGCCGCGGGCTGCCTGGTCGGGCATAGACATTAGGGCAGGCCAATCGCGCGGCGCGAAAGGGAGTAGAACCATGAAATCGCTTACCCACTGGATCAACGGCGACTATGTCGATGGTCAATCGACGCGCAGCGGCCCGATATTTAATCCTGCCATCGGCGAGCAAATCGGCGAAGTGCGGCTGGCCAGTGCTGCCGACGTCGACAGCGCGGTCAGAGCGGCGCAGGCCGCCCTGCCTGAGTGGTCGGCGTTGCCGCCGCTGCGGCGGGCGCGCATCATGTTCCGCTTCAATGAACTGATCGTGCAGCACATTGACGAATTGGCGGAGTTGATCACTACCGAGCATGGCAAGACGATCGAAGACGCCAAGGGCGACATTACGCGCGGCCGCGAAGTGGTCGAGTTCGCCTGCGGCATTCCCCATTTGCTCAAAGGCGATTTCACCGAAGACGTCGGCACCGGTGTCGATGCGTTTTCGATCCGCCAGCCGGTCGGCGTATGCGCCGGTATTACCCCGTTCAATTTTCCGGCGATGATCCCGTTGTGGATGTTCCCGCTGGCGATCGCTTGCGGCAACACCTTCGTCTTGAAGCCCTCAGAACGTGATCCGTCGTGCCCGCTGCGGCTCGCCGAACTGGCCAAGGAGGCAGGCGTTCCCGACGGCGTCGTCAATGTCGTCAATGGCGATAAAGAGGCGGTCGACGCTATCCTGACCCATCCAGATATTTCCGCCGTGTCGTTCGTCGGCTCCACGCCGGTGGCCTCGTATATTTATTCGACCGCGGCGGCCAGCGGCAAGCGGGTGCAAGCGCTCGGCGGCGCCAAGAACCATATGGTGGTGATGCCCGACGCCGATATGGACCAGGCTGCGGCCGCCCTGATCGGCGCCGGCTACGGCTCTGCCGGCCAACGCTGCATGGCGGTGTCAGTCGCTGTCGCCGTCGGCGACCAGACCGCCGACAGCCTGGTCGAAAATCTGGCGCCGCGGGTCCAGGAGCTGAAAATCGGTCCCGGCACCGACCCGGATATCGAAATGGGCCCGGTGGTCACCGAACAGGCCTATGAGCGGATCAAGGGCCTCATCGACAAAGGCGTCGAGGAGGGCGCGGAGCTGGTCGTCGATGGCCGCGATTTCACCATGCAGGGCTACGAAAATGGCTACTTCATGGGCGGCAGCTTGTTCGATCGGGTGACCGAGGACATGGCGATCTACCAGGAAGAAATTTTCGGCCCGGTGCTTTCGGTGGTCCGGGCACCGGATTACGAAACCGCGGTCGACCTGGTGAACCGCAATCAGTATGGCAACGGCACCGCCATTTTCACCAAGGATGGCGATGCCGCGCGTGACTTCACCGAGCGGGTGCAGATCGGCATGGTCGGCGTCAATGTGCCGATCCCGGTGCCGGTCGCCTATCACAGCTTCGGCGGCTGGAAGCGCTCACTGTTTGGCGATACCCATATGCACGGTATGGAGGGGGTGCGGTTTTACACCCGCCTCAAGGCGATTACCTCGCGCTGGCCGAAATCCGGCGTGCGCGAAGGCCACAGCCTGACCATGCCAACCATGCAATAAGGGGTAACGGAGCTGGCGGCCTTGACGACGATCGGATGAGCGTTCCCAAGATCAAGTTGACCGACGTCTGCAAGACGTTCGACGGTCACCTAGCGCTCGATCATATCTCGCTCGATGTTGATGAGGGTGAGTCTCTGGTGCTGATCGGTGGCTCGGGCAGCGGCAAGTCCCTCCTGTTGAAGACCATCTTGGGTCTGCAACCGCCTGACTCGGGTTCCATCGAGATCGACGGCGCCGAATCCGTCGGCCTCTCGGAAAACGAGCGCATGACCTGGATGCGCCGCTTCGGCGTTCTGTTCCAGCGGCAAGGTTTGTTCGACAGCCTGACAGTCTGGGAGAATGTGGCCTTCCGGCTACTGCAGGACCCGGCGATCGATAAGTCGACCGCGCGGGCACGGGCGATCGAGAAACTCGCCTCGGTCGGCCTCACCGCCGATACCGCCGATCTCTATCCGGCGGAATTGTCCGGCGGCATGCAAAAGCGCGCCGGCCTGGCGCGGGCGATCGCCACCGACCCGCAGATCATCCTGCTCGACGAACCGACCGCTGGTCTCGACCCGATCATGAGCAACATCATCAGCGAGATGATCATCGCGCGGGAGAAAGACTTGCACGCGACGATCATTTCCGTGGTCAGCGACATGGCGGTGGTGCGCGAGATCGCCGAGCGTGTGGCGATGCTTCACGAAGGCCGTATCGTGTGGCACGGCACGGTGGACGAGCTCGAGACGACCGACAACGCCTACGTCCACCAGTTCGTCAATCAACTGATCGACGGACCCATTCAGATGCCGTCGCTGGCGGTCTAAGCCGCGTCGGTGCCGTAGTAGAGCGAGACCGCGTGGACCGCTTCGGCGAAGAACAGCCAGCGTTCCACCAGCAACCCGGCGCCGGCCGACACCACTGCAATCAAGCCTAAAATGGCCGCCGCCAAGTCTGGCAGCAGGCTTGCTACGGCCGCCAAGATTATCGGAATAGCGCCGCCGAGGACGAGGGCGATGACCCGAAGGCGGCGCGCATGTTTACGGGCGATCTTGTAGCCCATCTCGCGCTGGAGGTAGTTTTCGCTGGTATGCGGTGCCTCGAACAGTCGCACGGTGCCGATGTGGCCCAATCCGGTGGCTGTTTCGGCGGTCGAGCGCGCCGGTGCGTTATCGATGTGGTTCCAATAGGCCAGCTTTACCGCCCACGCGCCGGCAGTGAGGATCGCTGCCCCCCAACCGCTCCAGGCGAAGCCGAGGCCGAAGGCGCGCACGCCGAAATGAAACAGCAGGGCACCGCTGGCCAGCGCAAAGGCCACATAAACCGGCGCGACCCACGGCGTGTTCCAGCGCGGGATGGCGCGCAGGCTCTGATAGATCATGGCGGTGCAATAGACGGTGATGAGCGCAAGGACGGCGCCGGCGGCACCGAACCAGGCCCAGATGCCGTCGTTACGGAGCAAAATGACCCAGCCGATCGCGGCGAGCCCCGCCGGTACGTAGGTCACCACCGCCGCGACGCCTTCGCGCGACAGCCACGACGAGCGCCACTGGGTCAAGCCGCGCCAAGCCCGTTCGGGGTGGCCGAGATGGAACGTCGAGGCGAGCAGTCCGAAGGTGATCAGGCCGAGCGCCACCGCGTAGGCCGCCAGTCCGAACCAGCGGTCGGCCGGCAGGTCGAAATAGGCAGCGCCGATGCCGAGCCAGACCAACAGGCCATAGCCGGCGCCGGACGCGGTGGTGAAGAAAATAACCGAGTAGGCGGGGTTCACGGCAACGACACCTTCACTCAGCGGGAGAGAACGCGGTCGACCCAGGCGAGAAAACCGCGGCTGGGCGTCTCGGCGGTCGCGGGCTCATAATCGGGCAGGACAGCCGGCGCGCCGGTGTCGCCAGCAACCGACTTTGCCCGCCGCGGCGGCAGGTACTTGTTGACCGGCCGCATTTCCAGCTCCGGCATCAAGTCGTAGCCGCCGCGCTCGCGCACCAATTGCGAAACGTCAGAATCGGGGTCGGCCAAATCACCAAAGTGCCGCGCCGAGGCCGGGCAGGTGGAGACGCAGGCGGGCACCCGGTCCAGCTCTTCCAGGTTTTCATTGTAGATACGGTCGATGCACAGGGTGCATTTCTTCATCACCCCGTCGGTGTAGTCGTATTCGCGCGCGCCATAGGGGCAGGCCCACGAGCACAGCTTGCAGCCGATACAGGTATCCGCATTGACCAGAACGATGCCGTCTTCCTCGCGCTTGTACGAGGCGCCGGTGGGGCAGACGGTCACACAGGCCGGCTCGTCGCAGTGCAGGCAGCTTTTGGGAAAATGCACCGTGCGGCCGGCCGCGCCATCGCCCGCCTCGAAGGTGTGGACCCGGTTGAACCAGACGCCGAGCGGTGCCTCGCCGTAGGGGTCGAGGTCGGTCAACGGCGCCGAATGGCCGCCGGTGTTCCATTCCTTGCAATTGACCGC
>JBFKGW010000245.1:0-4780 GCA_041633145.1 Alphaproteobacteria bacterium | reverse complement strand
GGTCGCCGCGGCGATTTCGCCGCTCTCGGCGTGCATTTTGTGTTGTTCGACCTCCTCTGCCGTCACCGGCAGGAAGGTGCCGGCGCCGACATGGAGGGTTATCGGCGCGTTTTCGATGCCGCGCTCTTCGATGGCAGCCATCAGCTGCAGCGTGAAATGCAGGCCGGCCGTCGGCGCCGCCACCGCGCCGTCGTGCTCGGCGAACAGGGTCTGATAGTCGGTTCGGTCCTGCGCATCGGGCTGCTCGGGCCGCTTGATATAGGGCGGCAGCGGCGCCCGCCCGTAGTGCCGCAACGCCGCCAGAAAATTTGGACCTGGCAAATCGAAGCGCAGCAAGACCTCGCCTTTGTCGCGTTTTTCGACGACGTCGGCAAAAAAACCGTCGCCGAAAACAATGCAATCGCCTGCGTTCAATCGCCTCGCGGGCTTGGCGAAGGCGGCCCACTCTCCGGCACCCTCGAGTTTATGGAGGGTCACGCTCACGCTCTTGTCGTTGCACCGGCCGGCCAGTAGCGCCGGGATCACACGGGTGTCGTTGAACACCATCAGGTCGCCGGGTTGCAGCAACTCCGGCAGATCGCGCACGACGCGGTCAACCAGACCGCTCTGGGCATCGAGCAGGCGGGCGCTGTCGCGCGGCGCGGCCGGGCGTTGCGCGATCAGATCGCGCGGCAGCTCGAAATCGAAGTCGGCGGTTTTCATCGCGGTGCCGTCGATTGACAGGCGGGCACAGAGGCGGCACAAGGCAGCGCCAGTACCAAGAGATATCCGCCTGCCATGTCCGCCACGCCGTCATCCGCGCCGAACCAGATTTCCGGCCGCTTCTTAGCGATCGCCGTCGCGTTTGTGACCTGTCTCGTCGTGTCCAACATCACCGCGGTTAAGCTGATCGATATCGCCGATTTCATCCTGCCCGGCGCCATCGTGATTTTCCCGATTACCTACATCATCGGCGACGTTCTGACCGAAGTGTACGGCTATGCCAAGGCCCGGCGGGTGATCTGGATGGGATTTTTGGCAAACCTGTTCGCGGTAGCGACGTTCGCGCTGGTCGGCGTGCTGCCGGCAGCCGGCTTCTGGGGGGCACAGGACGCCTACGACGCGATCCTCGGCGCCACCCCGCGCATCCTCGCCGCCTCGCTGATCGCTTACCTGGTCGGCGAATTCGCCAACGCCTATGTTCTGGCCCGGCTCAAGGTGGCGACCGAGGGCCGGTTTCTGTGGCTGCGCACCATCGGCTCCACGGTGGTCGGGCAAAGCCTCGATTCGGCGATTTTTATCGTCGTCGCCTTCAGCGGCATTATTCCGCCGAGCGCGCTGATCCTGACGATCGTCGTGCAGGCGGTGGCCAAAACCGGCTACGAGATATTGGCGACACCGCTGACCTACCTGGTGGTCGGCTGGCTGAAGCGTGCCGAGGGGATCGACACCTACGACCGCGACGTCAAGTTTAATCCGTTCGCCTTGACCGAATAGCGGCGCCGGTGGCGTTAACCGTGCGTTAACCATAATTCCCCACGATGGTTGCATGTTGCGCTTTGGTGACCGCGAACCCCGCGCCCTGCCGGACACCCGGATCTGGGACGCCCCCGATTGGAGCCTCGCCGAGACCCCGGCGGAGATCGCCACGCTGGCCGGCCAGCCGCCGCTCGACCAGCTGAACGCGGTCAACGACTACGTCACCCGCACCTGCGCCTATGTCAGCGAGATCGGCGACAATTGGCTGTCGCCGACGGAATTTTTCGCCACCCAGAGCGGCGACTGCGAAGACCACTGCATCGGCAAATACGCGCTGTTGCGCAATATCGGCTGGGCAGCGGACGATTTGGGCGTGCTGGTCGGCCGCGATATCGACCGCGTAACTCACGCCTTGCTGGGCGCCCGCGTCGGCGACGATATCCAGCTGCTCGACAACCGCACGCCGATCATCCGCCCGTCGGCAGAGGCGGCTTGGTTTTCACCGTTTTACGGCGTCAACGAGGCGACTTCCTGGGTCTACGTGGGCTAACGACCACGCTTCCTACTCCGCCGCCTCGGCGGCGAGCTTGCCCGCCTCGCGCCAGCAATCGATGACCTCTTCGGCCTGCACCACTTGACCGAACCAGCGGTCGATGTTGACCAGGGTGGCGTTGTGCATCTCTTCGGTGACGGTGCCGGTGCAGTCGTCGACGAAGACGATATAGTAGTCGTGGAAGAAACCGTCGCGCGCCGTCGATTCGACGCAGCCATTGGTAATCGCGCCGGTCATGATCAGCGAGCGGATGCCGTTGGAGCGCAGCACCATGTCGAGATTGGTGCCGACGAAGGCGCCGTAGCGGTGCTTGTGGATGATCGGTTCGCCGGGCCCGGGCTCGATGCCTTCGTAGAAGTCGCCGCCCCAGCCGTCCTGCATACACACCGGATAGTCGATGAAGCGGCCCTTCCACTGGCGCAGCGACTGTTCGAGCCAGACGTCCGACATCAGGTTCATCTCGGCATTGTAGATGGTCTGGATGTAGACGATCAGGCAGCCTGCCTCGCGCGCCTTGTCGATCAGGTTGACCAGTCGCGGCACCATCGTCTGGATGCGGGTCAGATCGAAGCCCTCGGTGTCGAGCATGCCGCCTTCGGCGCAGAAGTCGTTCTGCACGTCGACCACGATCAGCGCCGTGTGCTCGGGCTCGGTCTTGGCTTCCAGCGTGGTCAGCGCGCGCGCCAAGGTCTTGTCGATGTTGGCGCGCATGATGGGCGTGATGCGGTCGGGATTGCGGTTGGAAAGTTGCTCGTCGGCCATGGTGTCCTCCCAAGCGGGCCGCACTAGAACGGGTTCACGACCTCTCGCGGCCTCGCTGCAGCGGCAACAGTAGCAGGTTTCAGCGAATTATGGAGCGGGCCGGTGACGCCACCGCTCACGGCGTCGGCTGGCGGTCGTAGATCAGCCAATAAACCAGCGCGACAAAGACGCTGCCGCCGACGATGTTGCCGAGCGACACCGGGATCAGATTGCCGAGGAAGCTGGCGACGCTGACCCCGTCGGCGTCGAGCAGCCAGCCGAGCGGGATGAAGTACATATTGGCGATCGAATGCTCGAAGCCCAGCGCCACGAATGCGGATATGGGAAAGATGATGGCGAGGATCTTGTCGGTTACGCTGTGGGCGGCAAAACACAGCCAAATCGCCAGACAGACCAGCGCGTTGCACAAGACGCCGCGGAAAAAGGCCTCGATGAAGGGCAGCGCCACCTTGGCGCTGGCAACCTGCGCCGCGTTGGCGCCGAACGCGCCATCGCCGAGCTGCAAGACGCCACTTAGATAAACCAAAACCGCGGCACCTACCGAACCGACGAAATTGCCGGCGAAAACCAATGTCCAATTACGTAGTAACTGCAGTGACGTGATTTTGCGGTCGGCCCAGGCCATGACGATCTGATTGTTGCCGGTGAACAATTCGGCGCCGGCGACAACGACGAGGATCAGGCCGAGTGAAAAGGCAACGCCGCCGATCAGCCGGTTGAGGCCGAAGCCGACATCGTTACCGGTAACCACCAGCGTGGAGAACATCGCCCCGAAAGCGATGAACGCCCCGGCAAGAACGCTCAACGCCAACGTGTCGAGTACCGGCAGCCGCGCCTTGGCGACGCCCACTTCCTCGACATGCATGGCGATCTCGCGCGGCGAATAGGCATCGAACATATTGCGGGGGGATTGCTCGGGCATCGGCAAACAGAGTGCGGTCGTCGAGTTGTAGTTAACTAAGGCCAGTCTAACGGCATGACCCGAGCCGGCGAAACCGATGAACTGCGCTGCCATACAAATGGCGGATTCTACTGTATGGTTGGACTGCCGTATTTAGCGGGCTGCCCGCATCCGCACCGAGGAACCCTACCATGATCACTCACCGTTTGATCCTGCCGCTTACAGCCATGGTGGCGCTTGCCGTCGCGCCGCTGAGCGCGCAGGCGCAACTCGACCTGCTCAAGCGGGGTGAGGACGCCCTAAAATCGATCCAGGGCGGGCAATCGGGCACGACGTCGGCGGTCTTGAGCGATCAGGAAATCGGCAGCGGCTTGCGCGAAGCGCTCAAGGTGGGCGTCGGCACGGTGGTGTCGCAAGTCGGCGCGGCCGACGGCTACAACGGCGACCCGCGCATTCATGTGCCGCTGCCGGAAAGCCTGGAGACAGTGCAGAAAACGCTGGGCCGGGTCGGCATGTCGGATCTGATGGACGATCTGGAGCTGCGCCTCAACCGCGCCGCCGAAGCCGCCGCGCCGGAGGCCCGTGACGTGTTCTGGCAGGCGATCGAGGAAATGACGCTCGATGATGTGCGGCAAATCTTCGATGGCCCCGATGATGCGGCGACCCGCTATCTCGAGCGCACCATGAGCGATCCGCTGATCCAGCGCATGCGGCCGATCGTCGACGCCAGCCTGTCGGAGGTCGGCGCGGTGCGTGCCTACGACAACGCCATCGGCCAGTACAAGGCGATCCCCTTCGTGCCCGATGCCAAGGCCAACCTCACCCAGCACGTTCTCGAACGCGCGCTTAAAGGTCTGTTCCTCTATCTCGCCGAGGAAGAAGCGGCGATTCGCCAGAACCCCGCCAAGCGGACCACCGAGTTGTTGCAAAAGGTGTTCGGCGCCAGTTAATCCGCTACCTTTAGCCCATGAGCAAGTCCCTGGGCCCATTCGATTATGTGATCGTCGGCGCCGGTACCGCCGGCTGTGTGCTGGCCAACCGGCTGTCGGCCGATCCGCACGTCAAGGTGTGCCTGCTCGAGGCTGGCGGCAACGACAACTACATCT
>JBFKGW010000244.1:0-4836 GCA_041633145.1 Alphaproteobacteria bacterium | reverse complement strand
TCGCGATCAATCCCAACGGCGTGGTGCCGGCGTTCGTCCATGACGGCCGGCCGATCATCGAATCGACGGTGATGTGCGAATACGTCGACGAAGTGTGGCCGAACGCGCCGCAGTTGACCCCCGCCGATCCGGTGGCGCGGGCGGACATGCGCGCCTGGCTGCGCTTCATCGACGAGGTGCCGTCGATGGCGATCCGTGTGCCTTCCTTCCAAAACGTCTTTCTCGAGCGCTTCAAGGCGATGAGCGAGGCGGAATATGCCGCGTTCCGCGACAGGAACACGCTGCGCCGGCAGTTCTTCATGCGCTTCAGCCGCTCCGGCTTCAGCGAAGCGGAATACGATAACGCCATCCGGCAACTAAAATTGACCATCGAGCGGATGGAGAAAACACTCGCCGGTGGGCCGTGGCTGGTCGGCGAGCAGTACACGATTGCCGACATCTGCATGGCGCCGCTATTCCAGCGCATGGAAGATCTAGGGCTCGACGATTTATGGGCCGGTGCGCCGCGCGTAGCCGACTGGTTTGCGCGGATCAGGACCCGACCGGCCTACCAGGCGGCGTTTTACGAAGGCTCGCGCCTGATCGATCGATAAGACCAACGGCGCCGGGCTTACTCCGTCTTCGGTTTTGGCAGCTTGGCTTCTTTTTCCACCGTCGGGCCTTCGGCTTCGACCCAGGCGCCGTAGCCGCCGGCCATGTGGGCGACCGGCGCCAGCCCCATGCGATGGACCGATTGCGCCGCCAGTGCCGAGCGCATGCCGCCGGCGCAATAGAAGATGAACTTCTTGCCGGAGCCGAAATCCTCGCGATAGTACGGGCTCTCGGGATCGACCCAGAACTCGAGCATGCCGCGCGGTGCGTGGATCGCACCGGGAATGGTGCCGTCGCGCCACAGCTCGCGAATGTCGCGAATGTCGACCAGCACCACGTCGGGATCGTTGTGCACCGCCAGCACCTGCTCGGCGGTTAGAGTTTCGATTTCCTGCTCCGCCTCGGCGCACAGTTCTTTGATGCCTTTGGTGATCATTGGTTTCCCGTCCGTCTTGCCGTGGATGGCGCGCCGCTGAGCTATCCCTTGCTGGCGCTAGGTGTCAAGCCGCCGACCGCGTCGCCCCTGGCTGAGCTGTCGGGAATCCACCGTGCCTCGATTTACCTCCTGTTAACCATATGCGGCCAAGGATAGCGCGTTAAACGTACTGTCGTATGAAAAGAGTTCGGACAAAACAGTAATTCGGCGGGAGGTCAGAGGGAGAACCAACAGTACCCATGGAGGTACAGATGCGTTTTTTACTTTGCCTCACGGTCCTCGCCGCCACATTCGCCGCTCCCGCTGCTGCGGCCGAACGCCGGTGCGTCGGCACCAACACCACCGTTACCGCTGAGAGCGCCTACGACGCCTATTTGGCGTGCGCCGGCGCGGCCGATGCCTTAGCGTTCCTGGCGCAACACGGTTTCACCGTCGATACGGTGATGCGGGTCGACATCCGCGACACGGTATTCGTGCATGCTGAAGAGAAACCGTCGTTCCGCGTGCTCGGCCAATACGATACCGACGAGGATGTCATTCTGGTTACCTCGATCGCCGGCCAGCGCAAAATGGCGGCGGAAAAACCGATCTTCGGCATCCCCTACGACGACGCGCTGTTCCGCAGCGTCGTCGCCCACGAGGTCGCCCACGCCATCGTCGAGGACAATTTCGAGCTTATTAAACCCTCGCGGATGGCGCACGAATACATCGCCTACATTGTCCAGCTGGCGACCCTGCCGCGGCACTTGCGATATCAGATCTTCGACCATCATCAGGTGCCGGCCTTCGACAGCGAGTGGGAGATCAATCCGATGGTATACGGGTTCGACCCGGACGTGTTCGCGGTGAAGTCCTACCTGCACTATCGCCGGCCGGCGGTCGGCACGGCGTTCCTGCAGTCCTTGCTGTACCGCGAACTGGTGTCGATCTTTCCCCTGTGGGGTCATCCCGCTGCGCAAGACCCGCTGGACGGCGAGCAAACCACCAGCAATTGAACCAGTCGCCGATAGCCAGCGCGTGACGTCCTAGCGCACGCGGCGACCGGAATAGACGAGCTTAACACCGGCTAACGCGGCAATGGCGAGAATAACCAACGAAATCGCGTAGGGCAGGATCGTTTCGGTCGGCAAAGCGCTGATCACGAACGCGACCACCGCACCGATGCCGAGCTGACCGAAGCCGGCGAACGACGCCGCCGTTCCGGCGATGCGCCGGTCGACGCCGGCCGCGCCGGCCATCGCGTTGGGAAACAGGATGCCGTTGGAAAAGCCATAGACCACCAGCGGCGCCATGATCGCCCACACGGCGAGCACCGGCGAGAGCGCTAACAAGGCGATCGCGGCGGCGACACCGAGCGCCGCGCCCCACAGCAAGGTGCGGTCGATGCCAATGCGCGTAGCCATCCGGCTCGCCACGAAGTTGGCGGCCGGGAACTGCAAGGTGACCAGCGTCAACAACAGGCTAAAGACCAGCGGGGCAATGCCTAGTTTGCCGATGATCAGCGCCGGGCCGATGGCGAGAAAGCCGAAAAACCCCGATGTGCCCGCGGCGAAGGCCAGAGCGTAGCCGACGTAGACCCGCGAGGTGAGCAGGCGGCCATAGCGGGCGAAAATATCGCGCCATGAGACGCTGCGTCCGTCCGCCTCGAGGGGGCGGGTCTCGGTGAGCGCGACCACCGACCATACACCGAGGGTGCCGGCAACGATCGCCAGAAAGCCGAAGATCGCCCGCCAGCCGAGCAGGGCGTCGAGCACGCCGCCGATGATCGGCGCGGTCAGTGGCGCGATCGACTGGAGCATGGCCACCAGCGCCATCACGCGCGCCGCTTCGGCACCGGTGTAGATGTCCTGTACCACCGCGCGCGGCACCACCAGGGTGGCGCAGGCGCCCAACGCCTGGACAATCCGCGCGGCGATCAGCAGCTCGATTGACGGCGCGAAAGTGGCGCCCAGCGTAGCGATGCCCATCAAAACGACACCGCCGAGGATGACCGGGCGGCGGCCGATCTTGTCGGAGAGGGGACCGATGAAAAGCTGCGCCGAGGCAAAGGTCAGCAGGAACAGCGAGACGGTGAGCTGCGCCGAGGTATAGCTAGTGCTCAGGTCCGCGGCGATCGCCGGCACCGACTGCACATGGATGGTCAAGGCCATCGGTCCGGCCGCCGCCAGCGCGCCGAGCAGGACGATCGGCGGATTGGTCGGCGCGCGCGCGTTATCGGCTGAGGAGGACAATTAACATCTCGGTAGCGACGGCGTGGCGGCTCAGGCTTTTGCCCGCAGATCGACGACCCGCTGCGCCTTGCCTTCCGAACGCGCAACGCCGCCGATTTCGGCGACCTCGACGTCGACGCCGATGCCCATCAGCGAACGAATGTGGTGCGCCAGTTCGCCGGCGATCGCCCGGCGGCCGGTGTCGTCCTGCGCGCTACGCGGCTCGACCCGCAGGGTCAACGCATCGAGCGGCCCTGCTTTGCGCACCTCCAGGACATAGTGCGGCGACAGCCGTTGGTCCTTGAGCAGCAGCTCCTCGAACTGGCTGGGGAACACGTTGACGCCGCGGATGATCAGCATGTCGTCCGAGCGCCCGGTGACCTTCTCGAAGCGGCGCATCGAGCGCGCGGTCGGCGGCAGCAGACGAGTCAGATCGCGCGTGCGATAGCGAATCACCGGCAGCGCCTGTTTGGTCAGCGTGGTAAACACCAGTTCGCCGAACTCGCCGTCGGGCAGCGGCGCCTCGCTCTCCGGGTCGACGATCTCGGGATAGAAATGGTCTTCCCAGATGACCGGTCCGTCCTTGGTCTCGACGCATTCGTTGGCGACGCCAGGGCCGATCACTTCCGACAGCCCGTAGATGTCGACGGCATCGATGCCGAGGCGCGCTTCGATCTCAGCGCGCATTTCTTCGGTCCACGGCTCGGCGCCGTGAATGCCGATGCGCAACGATGTCGCCGCCGGGTCGATGCCCTGGCGGGCCATCTCGTCGGCGATGTTCAAGATATAAGACGGCGTGCACATGATGATGTCGGGCGCGAAGTCGGCGATCAGCTGAACCTGCCGTTCGGTCTGGCCGCCCGACACCGGGATCACCGTGCAGCCCAGCCGTTCGGCGCCGTAATGGGCGCCCAGGCCGCCGGTGAACAGGCCGTAGCCGTAGGCCACGTGCACCTTGTCGCCGGGCCGCCCGCCCGACGCGCGGATCGAGCGCGCCATCAGGTCGGCCCAGATATCGACATCGGCTTGCGTGTAGCCGACCACGGTCGGCTTACCGGTGGTGCCGCTGGAGGCGTGCAGGCGGGCCACTTGCTCGAGCGGTACTGCGAACATGTCGAACGGGTAGCTTTGGCGCAGATCCTCCTTGCTCGTCGTGGGGAATTTGACCAGGTCGGCGAGTTCGTTGAAATCGTCGGGGTGGACGCCGGTAGCGTCGAACTTTTCCCGGTAGCGCGCAACATTGTCGTAGGCGTGGCGGAGCGTCCATTTCAGGCGCTCGGTCTGCAACGCGGTGATCTCGTCGCGGCTCGCGACCTCGATCGGATCGACCAGCGGTTCGACGCTCATGACGCAGTCCGGTGGCTATCGCCAGACCGGCGGGCGGTCTTCGCGATAGGCGTTCATCGCCTCGGTGAAGTCCGCCGAGGCGGTCGCCTTGCCCTGCAGGTCGAGATACTTGGCGAAGAAGGCGTCGAAGCCCGTGTCGAAGCACTCCAGCAGCATCTGTTTGGAATAGCGGCAGCCTTCGGAGTTGGTCTTGCCGTATTCCGCGACCCACTCGGCAAACTCCGCCTCGTAGCTGTCCTCGCCGACCAGATG
>JBFKGW010000243.1:0-4838 GCA_041633145.1 Alphaproteobacteria bacterium | reverse complement strand
CCGCATGAAGGCCTCGGCTTCGCGCACGCTATCTTCGCCGCCGGCGCGAAAACCGGTTTCCGGCCAGCGCATGTAATTCAACCGGCCGCCAGTGTTGTTGTAGAAAGCGATCGCGTAGGATTTGCTCGGACCGAAAACCGAAACCGTTTTTTTGAGTATGGCCGGCAGATTGTCGGCGCGATCGCGGATGCGCTTGGCCCCGTCGACCAGGATGAGATAGCGGTCGGCGTCGGTCTTGAGGCCGAGGAACCGGAAGGTCACCTTGTCCGGCGCCGCTTCGGCGGGTTTTTGCTGCGCTTCGGCGAGCTCACGCTGTAGCTCGTCGATCTGCCGGCTCAGCTCTTCTTTGCTGCGCGCCAGCGCAAGCTGGCGCTGTTGTTCGGCACGCAAGACTTTTTGCTCAGGGGTCAGATCGACAGCCGGCAGTTCGTCAACCGAATTGATCCGGGTAACGACCTCTGCGACCGCCGCGGCCGCCCGCGCCGTTTTGGCGGCGCTCTGTGACAAAGACAAGGTCAGTTCGCCGATCTCGGTCTCGAAGTCCCGTCCCTTGAAGTAGAACGGCAGCATCATCACGCTCAGCAATACGAACACGCCCATCGCCGAGGCAAAAAGATCGAGCGCCGATAGCGAAAAAATCTCGATGTCGCGGTTGCGCCTAGTCATTCAACACCCCGACGAATTGACCGCGATTTTGCTTCGCCAGGTCGTTGAGAAATTCGATGAGCTGACGGTTTTCCAGGAAAGCGCCGACCGCCACGGTATGAATTTCGGTGCGGCCGCGGTTGATGCCGCTAATCCGCCGCACGATGTCGACCGGCTCGGCATCGATCGGCGCACCATCGCTCACCAGGATGATCGCGTCGGGCTGGTCGGTGAAAAACAAGGCGGTCCGCAGCGCGGTTTGGGTCGGCGTGCCGCCGCCCAGCCAACCGGGGATCCGCTGGATGAACGCGTTGGCGTCGGCCTTGGCCGCAGCGTCGCCGATTGCCATCCGCCCAGGCGCTCGTGGCCAGTGCCGGGTCACCCCCCGATCCTGGAAACCGAGAATCGCGAAGCGAATATCCTGGTGAAACGGTTCGATGATATCGGTGACTGTGTCGACCAGCGTTTTCGACCACGCTTCCATACTGCCCGACAGGTCGACCAGGATAAGCAGCTTCTTGGCCTCAGTCGTGATCCCGAGCACCGAGAAATCCGTCAACCCCACTTCCTCGACGATATCCGGTTGCTGGCTGATTTCGGTTTTGAGCGCAGTGAACTGGCTGCGCAATTCGCTGACTTGTTGTGCTGCCGCGTCGTTGGCGCGTTTGAGGTCTTCGGTTTGGCTCGCGAGCGACCGCTTCGTCGCTGCCGCCTGCTTGGCGCGCGCCGACGCCGCCAACTTGGAACGCTCTTCCACCGTTAGCTTTTCGAGTTGGTCGGCTAGGGCCGCGGCTTCTTCGCGTTCGACGGTAATCTCGGCCTTGAGGCGCTGTGTCGTCGCGGCGCCATCTTTCAAGTTGGGGTAATAGGGGATGAGGATCGCGGTAATGATCACGAACGCGCCCAAGGTCGACGCGAATAGATCGATCGCCGATAGCGAGATGATTCCAACCGTGGTTCTGCGGCGCGCCATTTAGGTGAACTGGAATTGTTTGGCGCCGATGATGACGCGATCGGCCGCGGTGATCCAGGCGTCGTCACCAATCGCCGTTCCGTTGACCAGGATCGGGTCGTCTTCGGACTTGCGGACGAGCCGCATTCGCCCACTCGGATAGATCATAACCAAGGCGACGTCGCGTTCGGCGCCTTCGCCAAGACTATATGTGCGGCCGCTGCCATAGCCCACGGCGATCGCGCGCAACGGCTCGGTTTCCTCGGCTGTCCGGCCGCCGCCGGCGGGACGCGACAGAATCCGTACCGCCACAATGACCACCGCGAGGCCGACCATCGCCAAGAGCAACAAGGTCAGCCAAAGGTTGCGGGATGCCACTGCCGATAAAGGTGGCCACACACGGTTGACCAAATTGGTGACCGCTGGCGAGCCGTCGGTAAGGGTGAAAAACACGCCGTCTGCGTCGGCAAAAGTAATTGTCAGCGGCGCGTCCAGCGGCACGATCTCGGTCGGCAGGACGCTCCAGCCGCCGAAGATGTGGGTGTCGACAAAGCCGGTCACCTCACCGACCAGGCGATCCTTGTCATCGAACAGCTTCGCGGGCACCGGCAGTTGCGCCCAGGCATACACTCGCGGCGGCGGTTCCGCTTCACCCTCGTTTGCCACCTCGATCACTAGCAGCCGGCTGTAGTCCCCAGACGCGACGAAGTCTTTGTCCCACGCCTGCAAAGGCCGGATGCCAAACTCGGGACACAACGTGTTTTCAACGTCCGTATAGGCGAGATTGAAATCGCTGATCGAGCTCAACGCTGCATCGAGTTGCACCTTAAAAGAGCATTGCCGCGCTGCACTGACTCCAGTGAAGACATAGGCGATCTCGATCAACGGCGCCCGTCTGACGACCGACGCCGTCACGTCGCGGCCGGCAACAAAAAACCTGACGTCGGTTTCTTCTGGCGCATCGTCCGACACGGCAACGTCCAAGATCCGGCCAAACGATCCGGCAACCAGGCGGATTTCCAGGCCACGGATTTGTTCGTGCGCGAGCAAATACACTGGTTGGTCGGCGCGGGCACTGTCGAGGCCCAAGACGGCAGCGACAAACATAACGCACACCGCTGGGCGCAAGCCGGTCACTGTTTCAAATCCCCGGCCAGCCTGAAGCCCAAGGTCGGCCGCCCCTCGCTGCGCGGCAGTCCGAACGGCCGGTAATACGCCACGTTGCCGACGTTGATGTCGTGCTCGCCCTGCCAATTGCTGCCGCGCACCACTCGCAAATCGCACTGCAGGCCGCGGTTCCAGGAGCGGCTGTCGTCGGGCGCGCCGACATAGCCACCATGCCAGCAGTCGTCGAGCCATTCGAGCGCGTTGCCGACAATCGAATTGAAGCCGCCGTTGTTAGTCTGCGCCACGGTTACGCTCGAAATGCCGCTATTGAGTTCCTTGCCCACATAGCCATAGGTGCGCACGACGTATTCCCATTCCGCTTCGGTGGGCAGGCGGTAGTTGAAACGGCCGCCCTGTTTGTTGAGCCAGGCGATGAAGACCTGCACGTCATCCCAGCTGACGCCGGTGACCGGATCGTTCGCGGCGGAATTCGTATTGCGCGCCTTGCAGGCGCGGCTTTTGACGCACTCGTCCCATTGCGCGTTCACGACCTCGTTCTTGAGCATATAGAACGGCAGCACATTGACCGCGCGCGGCGGCCGCGAATAACCGTGCTGGTTCGAGCCCATCTGGAAGACACCGCGATCAACCTTGACCATGTCGCGATCGATCGCGGCGACGAAAGCGCGAATTTCGCTTTGCCGTTTGATCTTGGCCCGTTTAGCCGCCGCTGCGGCACGCGCCTGGTCGATTTCGCGCGCCAGTCGTTCCGCGCCTTGCCTGCTGGCGAGCAATTGATTGGGCCGCTCAGCGGAAGTGGCTTCGTCGATTAGGGCGGCAAATTCGCCATAGCGGGAATTCTTGGCGTATTTATCGGCCAGGATCGTGATGTCCGAAATGGTTTTCGCGCGCAACGCTTCCAAGGCGGCGATCGCATTCCGTCGTGCTTGCTCGGCTAGGAAAGCTTCGACGATTGGCGACGCCACGCTGACAAGGGCGTCGAGCGCTAAGGGGTCGTTGTTACCCTCGAGCTGGGTCATCAATTCGTCGAGCGCGACCGGATCGATCGCCTCGCCCTGCGCCTGCCCCTTCGCCACGATCTGATCTTCGATAGAAGCGCTCAACAGAGCCCGGTTGTAGCCGATTTGCCGGCTGCTGAAATTCTGGATCACCCGCTCGCTGGCGGCCAGGATTGCGGCGTAGTCGTCGAAGTAATAATTCTCCTGCCGCGACGCCAGGTTTCGCTCCGCGCCGGCCAGCTGGCGGCGCGTTTCGGCAATAAACTCCGTTACGCCAGTCAGTGCCGCTAGGTTGTTACGCCCGGTGATCAGGTTGTCCGGGTCGAGCCGCGTCGTGTGACCGTTGTATTCGGCCTCGTAGGTATCGAGCGCGGCCAGCGCGTCGCGTAACCGGTCGCGAAAATCTTCGCCCTGGCGGATCTTTTCGAAGACCTCGGCACTCGAGGCGAACAGTTTGTAGCGATAGTTTCGCGTGTCGATATTATTGCGCTCGACGATCACCGCGGCAGCCGCCAGGACAATCACGAAAACGACGCTCGCCGCAATCGCTTTTCGACGGCGCCGGTAAAATGCGCCCATTCGTTCGCTCGGCGAGAGCAGTATGTACTCGCGCCAGTCTTGCGCGCGGGAAAAACGCAAACGCGGATCTTCCGAGACAGCGCGCACGATCGAGGTGAGCAGTTTCGCGTTGTAGAATTTGCGGTAGCGCAGCAGTTCGCGGCCGACGTCGTCGCCGCTCTCGCGAACCTTGGTCAGTTTGTCGCCCGTGACCGCTTCGAAGAACACGGCGCCGAGCGAGTAGAGATCGACGCGGTGATCGAGGCCGGCCGCGCCCGCCAATTGCTCGGGCGCCGCGTAGTTGGGCGAGAGGTGCCTTTCCTGGGCAGTCTCGCCGGCCGCGAACGCCGAGCGGTAGATCGCCGACGCGCCGAAATCGATCAGGACCGCTTTGTCGTCGCGATCGATGATGATGTTCAGCGGTTTGATATCGCCGTGGATGAGGTTCGCGGCATGGACCGTCTCGAGCCCTTGCAGCAATCCGTTCAGCCAGCGCCCGATCCGGTCTTCGCCCAGAATATGCTCGACGGCAAAAAAATCGCCGATCGGTTTGCCGT
>JBFKGW010000242.1:0-4879 GCA_041633145.1 Alphaproteobacteria bacterium | reverse complement strand
CCGCAACGACCGGGTCGCGATTGTCTTGCCCAATGGCCCGGAAATGGCCGCGGCCTTCGTCGCGGTCGCCGCTGGCGCCACTACCGGGCCGCTGAACCCGGCCTATCGCGACGAAGAATTCCGCTTTTACCTGGAAGACCTCGACGCCAAGGCGCTGTTGGTCGAGGCCGGCAGCGAGTCGCCGGCGATCGAGGTGGCGCGAGACCTCGATGTCCCCGTCTATGAGCTCGACGTGGCGGAGGGCAGCCCAGCCGGTACTTTCACTATCGCGGCGGCCGGTCAAGGCAACGGCGCAGCCGAGCCCGACTATGCTGAGCCCGACGATATCGCCCTGGTGCTGCATACCTCGGGCACCACCTCGCGGCCCAAGATCGTGCCGCTGAGCCAGGCCAATATCTGTGCTTCCGCCAGTCATATTGTCGAGACCCTTACCCTCACGCCCGAGGATCGCTGCACCAACATCATGCCGCTGTTCCACATCCACGGGCTGATCGCGGCGGTACTGTCGAGCCTGGCGGCCGGCGCCAGCATTTATTGCACGCCGGGATTCAATGCATTGCGGGTGTTTGGCTGGTTCGCCGACGCCAAGCCGACCTGGTACACCGCGGTGCCGACGATGCATCAGGCGATCCTGGCGCGGGCGAACCGCAATCGCGACATCATCGCCAAGATGAACCTGCGGTTCATCCGGTCCTCGTCGTCGTCGCTGCCGCCGCAGGTGATGGCAGAGCTGGAAGAGACCTTCGGCTGCCCGGTCATCGAATCCTACGGCATGACCGAAGCGGCTCACCAGATGGCCTCCAACCCGCTGCCGCCGGCCGCCCGAAAACCCGGCTCGGTGGGGGTCGCGGCGGGCCCCGAGGTGGCGATCATGGACGAGCAAAACAACCTGCTAGCTGCCGGCGAGACCGGCGAGGTGGTGATCCGCGGACCCAACGTCACCGGCGGTTACGTGAACAACGCGACGGCAAATGCCGAGGCCTTCGACAATGGCTGGTTCCGTACCGGCGACCAAGGCGTGATGGATGACGAAGGCTACTTGCGCATTACCGGGCGCTTGAAGGAGATCATCAATCGCGGTGGTGAAAAAATCTCGCCGCGCGAGGTCGACGAGGTTTTGCTAGATCATCCGGCGATCGCTCAGGCGGTGACCTTCGCCTACCCGCACGACAAGCTGGGCGAGGAGGTCGGCGCGGCAATCGTGTTGAAAGAGGGCGCGCAGGCGCAGGACCGGGAAATCCGCGACTTCGTCGCCAAACACCTCGCCGATTTCAAGGTGCCGCGCAAGGTGATCTTTGTCGATGAAATCCCCAAGGGGGCCACCGGCAAGCTGCAGCGTATCGGCCTCCATGAAAAACTCGGCCTTTAGGGCTTCCGGGGCGAGGCGATGAAGGTTTGCATCTACGGCGCTGGCGCCATCGGCGGCTACATGGCCGTGCAACTGGCCGATGCCGGGGCAGCTGAAGTCACTTGCATCGCGCGCGGTCCGCACCTGGCGGCGATGCGCGCCAACGGTTTGACGTTGCGTACCAGCGATGGCGAGAAGACGGTGCAGATAAATTGCACCGACGACCCCAACGAGGCGGGCCCGCAAGATTATGTGGTGATTACCCTGAAGGCCCATTCCGCGGCCGCCGTCGCCGACCAGATGACGCCGCTGCTCGGCCCCGACACCGCGGTCGTGACGGCGCAGAATGGCGTACCCTGGTGGTATTTCTACGGTCATGGCGGCCCGCACGAGGGCACGCGCCTGGCGAGCGTCGATCCGGGTGACCGGCAGTGGCAGTACATCGGGCCCGAGCGCGCCATCGGCTGTGTCGTCTACCCGGCGGCGACCATCGTCGAGCCGGGCGTCATCGAGCACGAATACGGCAATCGGTTCACGCTGGGCGAACCCAGCGGCGAGAAGACCGAGCGGGTGCAGGCCCTGGCGGCGGCGTTGGCCGAAGCCGACTTGCGCGCGCCTATTCGCCCGCGCATCCGCGACGAGATTTGGGTCAAGCTGTGGGGCAATGTCAGCCTCAATCCGGTGAGCGCGCTCACCGGCGGCACGTTGGCCCAGATGATCGACGATGCGGCGGTGTGCGGCGTCATCCGTGCCATAATGGTCGAAGCGCAGGCGGTCGGCGAGGCCCTGGGGGTCAAATTCGCGGTCGACGTCGACAAACGCATCGCCGGCGCGCGCGAGGTCGGCGAGCACAAAACGTCGATGTTGCAGGATCTCGAACTCGGCCGGCCGATGGAAATCGATGCCCTGGTAAGCTCGGTGCAAGAATTGGCCCGCCTGACCGGTATCGCCACGCCGACTATCGATCACGTACTAGCACTGGTGAAGATGCGCGCCCGGCTGGCCGGTTGTTACGACGGATAATGGTGAACTTGTGGCGGAACCCCGCGCACCGGCAGTCATCGGCCTCAACGCGATCATTATCGCGGTAACCGACGAGGTGCCGCGCATCTTGACGGTGCAGCGCGCCGCCCATTCGCTGGCGACGCCGGCACAGAAGGGCGAAGCTGAGGCGTGGGCCGACAGCCCGGTAGCGCTGCCGTTCGGCCCGTTCGACCCCGATCAGCACCGCACGCTCGAGCTCGGCCTGCACAACTGGGTCGAACAGCAAACCGGCCTCAATCTGGGCTATGTGGAACAGCTCTATACCTTCGGCGACCGCTACCGCGATCCGCGCGAGCAGGCCGGCGGTCCGCGCCTGGTATCTGTCGGCTACATTGCGTTGGTGCGGCAAGTTCCCGTGTCCGGCGCGGGCGAGGCGGAATGGCGCAACTGGTACGAGTTTTTTCCTTGGGAAGACTGGCGCGAGGGACGGCCAGACGTGATCGATCAGACGATCCGGCCTAGTCTGCAAATGTGGCTAGACGGGATCGACGATGGCAGGTCTCGCCAGACTTACCAGGAGCGGATTTCGATCGCCTTCGGTACCGATACGGCGCCGTGGGATTTTGAGCGGGTGCTCGAGCGCTACGAGCTGTTGTACGAGGCCGGCATGATCGGCGAGGCGGTGCGCGACGCACAAATTCGTGCCGCGATTACCGGCGAAGCCACTCCGCCGACGGATCCGGAGATGCTCGCCGCGGCCGAGGCGCTGGGCACGCCGATGGCGCTCGATAATCGCCGTATCCTGGCCACCGCGCTGGGCCGTATCCGCGGCAAGCTGAAATACCGCCCCGTCGTCTTCGACTTACTGCCGCCGGTCTTCACTCTGCTGCAGCTGCAGCGGGTGGTCGAAGCGCTCGGCGGCGTGCGCCTGCACAAGCAGAATTTCCGCCGCCTGGTGATCAACGGCGGGCTGGTTGAGCCGACCGGCCAGCGCGAAAGCCAGGGGCGCGGCCGGCCGGCCGAGCTGTTCCGCTTCCGCCGCGAAGTGATGAGCGAACGTCCGGCGCCCGGGGTCGGGCTGCCAGCGGTCCGCATCATCGGCTAATTCGAGCGTTTTGATATGACGCAGACGCAGGCCTAGTCGCGAATTATTCACCTTGACTCCTTGATATGCTCTATGGGAGCATATATATAATATGCTCAAAATGAGTATATATAAACGCGGATTGTCATGAGGACACCCAGATGAGCCACGTCGCAGAACTCGAATATACGCCGGCCGTCGCCGCCGCAACCCAGCCGATTTACGAGCAGGTGAAAGCGGTCATTCCCGAGTTCGAATGGCCGGTCCATGCGCCGTATGTCGAGGCGATCAACCGCCTGAAACGCGAGCGCAACGCGGTGATCCTCGCCCACAATTACATGACGCCGGAGATTTTCCACGGCGTCGCCGATATCGTCGGCGATTCGCTGGCGCTGGCCCGCAAGGCCGCCGAGACCGACGCCGAGGTGATCGTGCTGGCGGGCGTCCATTTCATGGCCGAAACGGCGAAGCTGCTGAGCCCGGAGAAAACGGTGCTGATGCCCGATATGGCCGCCGGCTGCTCGCTGGCGTCTTCGATCACCGGCGCCGATGTGCGCCTGTTGCGCGAGAAATATCCGGGCGTGCCGGTGGTCACTTACGTCAACACCTCGGCCGAAGTGAAGGCGGAATCGGATATCTGCATCACTTCGGGCAACGCGGTGAAGATCGTCGAATCCCTCGGTACCGACCGGGTAATCTGCATCCCCGATCAATATCTCGCCCGCTACATCGCCAGCCAGACCGATGTCGAAGTGATCATCTGGGAAGGCAGCTGCGAGGTGCACGAGCGCTTCACCGGTGACGAGCTGCGCGACTATCGCAAGCAATTCTCCGATATCGTCATCGTCGCCCATCCGGAATGCCCGGAAGACGTTTTAAACGAGGCCGATTTCGTCGGCTCGACCGCCAACATGATCAACTATGTCGGCGAGGCGCAGCCCGAGCGCGTGTTGCTGGTCACCGAATGCTCGATGAGTGATAACGTCGCCGTTGAACACCCCAACGTCGACTTCGTGCGCCCGTGCAATCTGTGCCCGCACATGAAGCGCATCACCCTGCCGAAAATCTACGATGCCCTGGTCGATATGGAGCCGCGCATCGAGATCGACCCGGCAGTCGCCGACCGGGCGCGCCTGTCCGTCGAACGCATGCTCGCCATCCGCTAACGGGATTAACCCAGGTATGACTGTTATCCGGCCGCTTCGGCCCGCGCTACGCCATGTCCGCAACGCCGACGTCATCGTCGTCGGCTCGGGCATGGCCGGGATGGTTGCCGCGCTGCAATTGGCGCCGCGCCGGGTCACCCTGTTGACCAAGACGCCAGGTCTCGAAGGCGGCTCTACCGCGTGGGCGCAAGGCGGCATTGCTGCCGCGGTGGGCGCCAAAGATACGCCGGCATCGCACGCTGCCGACACCAAGGCGGCCGGCGCCGGCTTGAACGATTTGCAGGCGGTCCATCTCCT
>JBFKGW010000241.1:0-4883 GCA_041633145.1 Alphaproteobacteria bacterium | reverse complement strand
GCGAAGACGGCATCGTCCGCGTCGCCTATGGCCGCGTCAGCGAGCCCGACAAGCAGGCCTTGAAAGGCTACATCGCCCGACTGGCCGCAACGCCGGTCAGTGCGCTCAACCGCGATGAACAGCTGGCCTATTGGATCAATTTCTATAACGCGCTCACCGTCGACCTGGTGCTTGATCACTATCCGGTCAGCAGCGTCTTGAAGATCAATATCTCGCCGGGTTTCTTCTCGATCGGCCCGTGGGACAAGAAACTGGTGATGGTCGAGGGCGAGGAGCTGTCGCTCAACGATATCGAGCACCGCATCCTGCGGCCGATCTGGCGCGATCCGCGCATTCATTACGCCGTCAATTGCGCTTCCCTGGGCTGCCCCAATCTGGCGCTCGAGGCCTATACGGCGGAAAACGTCGAGCGGCTATTGGAAGCCAATGCGATCGCCCACGTCAATCATCCACGCGGCGTGCGGGTCGAGAACGGCGAGCTAATCGTCTCCAGCATTTACCGCTGGTTCGTCGCCGATTTCGGCGGCGGCAACGCCGGCGTGCTCAAGCATCTGCGCCAGTACGCGCGCGGCGAGCTGGCGGCGAAAATTGCAACCAACAATTTCATCGGCGACGACGAATACGACTGGTCGCTAAATGATCTCACTTCACGCTAATCTGTAGCTTCACCGCGACGGTTCCAACTTATCGGCAGAGGCTCTAACCTCTGCCCATGGTGGCTGTGACCGATAGCCTCAGTGCGCGCGACGAGTTGTTCCGGCGCATTGACGCACGCCGCGACGAAGTGGCCGCGCTGACCGCCGCATTGATCGCCATCCCGACGGTCAATCCGCCCGGTGATGCCTATGAGCCCTGCGCGCGCTGGCTCGGCGCGCGGTTGGCGGCGCGCGGTTTCGATGTTGAGTACCTTCGGGCCGAGGGCGCGGTCGGCGACAGCGACCGCTACCCGCGGCTCAATGTGGTCGCGCGCATCGAAGGCAGCGGTCCGGGCCGTTGCGTCCATTTCAACAGCCACCTCGACGTGGTGGAGCCGGGCGAGGGCTGGACGATCGATCCGTTCGCCGGCGAGATTCGCGACGGCCGCGTCTACGGCCGCGGCGCCTGCGACATGAAGGGCGGCCTGGCGGCCAGCATCGTCGCCGTCGAAGCGATTCTCGACGAGGGAATCGACTTTGCCGGCGCGATCGAGATTTCCGGCACCGTCGACGAGGAGACCGGCGGCTACGCCGGCGTCGCCTGGCTCGCCGAGCGCGGCCATTTCTCGCCGCCGCGGGTCGACCATGTGATCATCCCCGAGCCGCTCTACAAAGACGCCGTGTGCCTCGGCCACCGCGGCGTCTGGTGGTCCGAAGTCGAGGTGCGCGGCCGCATCGCCCACGGCTCGATGCCGTTTCTCGGCGTTTCGGCGATCCGCGGCATGGGCGCTTTGCTAGCCAAAATCGAAGACGAGCTCTATCCCCGCCTGGCGCAGCGGCGCACCCGCATGCCGGTGATCCCCGACGCGGCGCGCCAGTCGACGCTCAATTTCAATTCCCTGCATGGCGGCCTGCCCGAACAGGTCTATGCCGAAGGTTTTCCCTCGGCGCTGGTCGCCGACCGCTGCCGGCTGGTGCTCGACCGCCGCTTCCTGCTCGAAGAAGCGGAGGACGAGGTCAAGCAGGAGGTGGTCGAACTGCTCGAGGCGCTCAAGACCGAACAGCCCGACTTCGACTACCGGTTGCGCGATTTGTGGTCGGTGCCGCCGACCCTGACCGAACCGGACGCCCCGGTGGTTCAGGCGCTCGACCGCGCCATCGAAGCGGTGCTCGGCGCGCCGGCGCGCCACGTCGCCTCGCCGGGCACCTACGATCAAAAGCACGTCGCCCGGATCGGCCATTTAAAGGACTGCGTCGCCTACGGACCTGGTATCCTTGAACTCGCCCATCAGCCCGACGAATACATCGAGATCGACGACATGGTAGCCAGCGCCAAGATCATGGCCGCAGCGGCGCTCGATTTGCTCAACGGAGCGGCGCCATGAAGCCCGGTCCCCGAAATTCCATCACCGACGTGCCAGGCATTGCCGTCGGCAACGCCGAAGACGACCAGGTGCGCAGCGGCGTTACGGTGGTTCTGCCCGCCGAACCGGCGGTCGCGGCGGTCGATTTACGCGGTGGCGGCACTGGCACGCGCGAACTGGCGCTGCTCGAGCCGGAGGGCGCGGTCGAACACATCCACGCGCTGGCGCTGAGCGGTGGCTCGGCGTTTGGCCTCGATGCGGCGTCGGGCGTGATGTCCTGGCTGGCGGCGCAGGGACGGGGCTTCACCGTCGGCGATGCCGTGGTGCCGATCGTGCCGGCGGCGATCCTGTTCGACTTGCTCAATGGTGGCGATAAATCGGCGTTTCGCGAGGCTAGCGGCGATAATCTGCCCTACCGGGCGCTGGGCCGTCTGGCGGCGGAACAAGCGGGCGCCGAATTCGCCCTGGGCAACGCCGGCGCCGGCCTTGGCGCCACCGCAGGTCCGCTCAAGGGCGGGCTCGGCAGTGCCTCCTTCATCCTAGATGGCGGCGCCTGCGTCGGCGCTCTCGCCGCGGTCAACGCCGCCGGGTCGGCGGTGATGCCGGGGTCCGACCGGTTCTGGGCCTGGCCGTTCGAACAGGACGGCGAGTTCGGCGGCAAGGAGCCGCCGGACAGCCTGCCCGACGATTTTGCCTACGCGTTTGCCAACCCGCGTATGGCTGAACCCGGCGCCAATACCACCTTGGCCGTGGTCGCCACCGATCTGTCGCTGACCAAGACCCGAGCGCGGCGGGTCGCCATCATGGCGCAGAACGGGCTGGCGCGGGCGCTGCGGCCAGTACATACGCCGCTCGACGGCGATATCGTGTTCGCGCTGTCGACCGGTCAGCGCGAACTCGACAATCCAGTGGCCGACATCGCGCAACTGGGTACGGCCGTGGCCGATTGTCTGGCGCGGGCCGTCGCGCGCGGCGTCTATGAGGCGCACACGCTGGGCGAAATGCGCTGCTACCGCGACGTTTATCGCTGATCCGGGTACATTGCCGCTGGCGAGCCGCGCTGTTATGCTGCGCCGCACAAAACAATAAGTACAAGCAAATCTAAGGGGGTAGGGTCTATGGTCGGGTTTCTCTTCCGCATTGCACTATCGCTCGCCCTTGGCGTCGCCGCGCTGAGCGGGGTGGCCCAGGCGCAGAGCAAGAACACCCTCACGCTGGGCGTGACCCTCGAGCCGCCGCATCTGGACCCCACGGCGGGCGCTGCAGCGGCGATCGACGAGGTGGTCTATGCCAACGTCTTCGAAGGCCTGACCCGGATCGACCAAAACGGCGCGGTGCAGCCGCAGCTGGCGGCCGAATGGTCGGTCTCCGACGATGGCCTGGTCTACACCTTCAAGCTGCGGGCGAACGCCCGTTTCCACGATGGTACAACGCTCGACGCCAGCGATGTGGTGTTCTCGTTCGACCGCGCTCGCGGCGCCGATTCGGTGAATGCGCAAAAGCAACTATTCGCCGCGATCGACACGGTCGAGGCGGTTGACCCCCAGACCGTACGGATCACGCTGTCGCGGCCGGAAGGTTCGCTGCTGTTTAACCTCGGCTGGGGTGATGCCGTCATCGTCGGCCCGGAATCGGCCGAGACCAACAAATCGAAGCCGATCGGCAGCGGCCCGTTCAAGTTCGAACGCTGGGTCAAGGGCGACCGCATCGAACTGTCGGCGCTCGACGCGAACGCCGCTTTGCAGAAAGTCACCTTCAAGATCATTCCCGATCCCTCGGCCCAGGTCGCCGCGCTGAAGGCCGGTGATATCGACGCGGTGCCCAACCTGAACGCGCCGGAAGCGGTGCTGGCGTTTCAGTCCGACGCGAATTTCGAGGTCGCCATCGGCTCGACGGAAGGCGAAACCATCCTGTCGATCAATAATGGCAAACCGCCGTTCAACGATGTGCGGATACGCCGGGCGATCGCGCACGCCATCGACCGCAAGGCGATCATCGACGGCGCCATGTTCGGTTTCGGCACGCCGATCGGCAGCCACTTCGCGCCCCATCATCCGGCCTATGTCGACCTGACCGCGACTTATTCCTATGACCCGGCCAAGGCGCGCGCGCTATTGAAGGAAGCCGGCAACGAAAACCTCAAGATTACTCTCAAGTTGCCACCGCCAACCTATGCGCGCCGCGGCGGCGAGATCATCGCTGCGCAGCTGAAAGAGGTCGGCATCGAGGCCGAGATCATTCCGGTGGAATGGGCGCAATGGCTCGAGCAGGTGTTCCGCGGCAACGACTTCGATCTCACCATCGTTTCGCACACCGAGCCGCAGGACATCGGCATCTACGCCCGCGACAAGTACTACTTCAATTACGATTCGCCGGCGTTCAAGGCGGTGATGACCGATCTCAACAAGACTAGCGATCCGGCAAAACGGAACGAGCTGCTGGCCAAGGCGCAGCGAATCCTCGCCGAGGACGCGGTCAACGGCTTCATGTTTCAGCTGGCCAAGCTCGGCGTGTGGCGCAAGGGCCTCAAAGGGTTGTGGCACAACAGCCCGGTGCAGGCCAACGACGTCACCGGCGTGCGCTGGGAGTAGCCAGGCAACGCGCATCGGCGCCGTGGTCGCGATGCGTCTGTCTAAATGTCGGCGGAATCTCAGTCACCCCCACCCCAACCCTCCCCCATCAAGGGGGCTGCGGGGCGAACCGTCGTGCCGGTGGCACGACGCAAGTCGGCCCGCAGAAATAAACGCCTCATGCTAAGCTTGTCGAAAAATGGGGCCGGTGTCCTCGTCCTTCGACGGGCTCAGGATGAGGACACCGGCTTCGGCTGGCTTACGCCACGCCACTGGCGTGACGATCCAGCCTCAGCCCCTCCCCTGGTGGGAGG
>JBFKGW010000240.1:0-4885 GCA_041633145.1 Alphaproteobacteria bacterium | reverse complement strand
GGCTCTATGCCGAGCAGGTCATCCCGCAGCTGGCCGATGTGTGGTCCGACTGGGAAGACCATTGGTGGCCGACGCCGATTGCGGGCGCCGACCGGGCGACCCCCGACCGTGCCGTGATGCCGGTCGCCGCCTAATAAACAACCCGCCGGGTTAGCCGGGCGGCAACAACAATAAGGGCGGAGACGATGGCAACGCCTCAGGTAGTCCATGTCGATGTGAACGGGCACCCCTGCCGGGTGTGGCGCAAGGGGAGCGGCCAGCGGATCGGCTTTCTCGCCGGCTTCGGCGGCCTGCCGAAGTGGATTCCGTTTCTCGACGCGCTGGCCGAAAGCTACGAGGTCGTGGTGCCGTCGATCCCGGGCTTTCCTGGCGCCCCCGGCCACAAGAGTTTTGACAGCCAAATCGACTGGATCATCGGCCTGCGCGATCTGCTGCAGGGCTGCGAGCTCACCGGCGGGGTGCCGCTGATTGGCTCCGGCCCCGGCGGCGCGCTGGCGGCGGAGATGGCGGCGTTTTGGCCGGGTGACATCGAGCGTCTGGCGCTGATTTCGCCGTGGGGTCTCTACGCCGAAGACGAGCCGATGGCCGACCCGTGGGCGCAGCGGCCGCACGAACTGGGCGCGGTACTCTGCGCCGACCCACAATTGTGGGACGACCTCAAAGCCGAACCCGAGGGACTGAATTCGGTCGAGTGGCCGATCGAGCAAAACCGGGCGCTCGAAGCGAGCGCGCGCATCTTCTGGCCGCTCGGTAACACCGGGCTGGCCAAGCGGCTCGGCCATATCACCTGCCCCACCCTGCTGATCCGCGGCACCGAAGACCGGGTGATCCCGGCGAGCTACATGGACGCCTTCCGCGACGGCATCGCCGGCGAGACCAAGATCGAGACCGTCGCCGGCGCCGGCCATTTGGCCGAGCTCGACCAGCCGCAGGCGGTCGCCGACGCCATTCGCGGTTTCATCTAGAGTACGACGCTTTGGGTACGTTATCCCATCATACTCGCGCACCGACGCGAGTATCCATTTACAGGCTCGCGCAGCTCTACTCGGGCGCGCACAAAGGCACCAGACCGGCTCCGCCATGGATGCTCGGGTCAAGCCCGAGCATGACGCATTTGGGCGGTATCAAAGATTAGTACAAATATCGTCGAGCTCTAGCTCGCCGTGAAATCCAGATCGCACCAGGTCTCCCACAGCTTGGCGAGCGCGGCGTAGTCGAGCGCGCCCAGGCCCTGGCTTTCGGCGATGTCGTAAGGCGTATGGGCGGCGAGCAGGGCGAACAGGGGCACGCCGCAATCCTGCGCGGTCTCCAGCGCCAGCATCGAATCCTTGCGCGCATTGGCAACCGACATGCCGCCATCGTAATCGCCGTCGAGGATGCGCTCGCGAAAGCGGTGCTCGAGCGGCCGGGTGACCCCATCGGCGCTGCCGAGGATGTCGGCCAGCGCTTCTAAAGGAACACCGAGCTTGCCCGCCATCGCGCCGGCCTCGATCAAAACCACCATCAGCGCATGCATGACCGCGTTGTTGACCACCTTGGCGCCGCTGCCGGCGCCGACCGGCCCGAAATGGTGGATCGTCTTGGCAACCAGCTCGAGTACCGGGCGGGCCTGCGCCACCGCGTCGTCGGTGCCGCCGACCAGCCAGGTCACCTGGCCGGCCGCCATCGCCTGAACGCCGCTGCCGACCGCGGCATCGATGAAAGCGATACCTTCGGCGGTGCATATTTCAGCGAGGGCGCGCGCGGTGTTGGGCGTCACCGTGCTGGTTTCGACGATCAGTTGAGGCTGGTGTTTGGATCCAACCAGCTCGCGCACCACCGCCTCCGACGCTTCTGGCCGTGGCAGCGACAGCAGCACCGTATCGGCGCGCTCGGCAACCTGGCTTGCCGACTCCGCCCATTCCAGGTCGAGCGAAGCGACCGCGTCGCGCCGCGCCGGGTTCAGATCAAACCCGACCAGCGGACGCTGGCCCGAAAACGCGCTCGCCAGCGCCGCGCCGGCATTACCCAGTCCGACCAGGCCCACGGACGAGTTGGCCGTGTCGTTCATGGCACGCGGTTACTCGACACCGTAGGGGTTGGTCGCCAGCGCCGGGAACAAATCGGTGCGCGGCGGCGAGAAGAATTCGACGATCTCGCAATCCTCGCGGTACCACACCTCGTGATCGACCCCACCGGGAATGACCAAAACCGTGCCGGCCTCGCAGGTCTGCTCCTCGCCAGTGCCGAGCACGTAGTCGAGCTTGCCCTTGACCAGCCAGGTGATCTGCTCGTTGGGGTGGGAATGTTTGGGCACATGGCTGCCGGCGTCGATCTTGCCCCACAAGACCATCGACTGTTTGCCGCCCAATATCTGGAGATCGCCAATTTCCATCTTGTGAGCCGGGATATCGGCAAGCTGGTGAAAACTGGACATGACATTTTCCTCCCTGTTCGTGCGCGGTTAGTTCATTGTTACACTAACGGCCAACGAACTTAAAAACGATAAGGGGGAGACATGCGCTTACAAGATCGGGTGGCGTTCGTCACCGGCGGTTCGGGCGGTTTCGGCCAGGCGATCGCCCAACGCTTTATCGAAGAAGGCGCGTCGGTGGTCGCCGCCGACATTGACGAAGAACGGCTCGGCGAAATGGCAGAGCAGATCGGCGCCGACGTCGGGCGCCTGTCGACCATCGTGCTCGACGTGTCGAACTACGACGCGGTGAAAGCCGCCGTCGACGGCGCCATCGCCGAATACGGCCAGCTGGATATCTTGATCAACAACGCCGGCTTTTCGCCGAAGAAAGACTGGCTCGACTATTCGGTCGACGAGTGGCAGCGCGTCCTCGACGTCAATCTGAGCGGCGAGTTCTTCGGCGCCCGCGCGGTCGCCGAGCATATGATGGAACGCCGCTGTGGCCGGATCATCAACATATCGTCCTCGGCGTGGCGCCATGGCGGCGTCGCGCGCGGCGGCGGCGTGCCGTATGCTTCGTCGAAGGCCGGGGTGATCGGCCTCACCCGCTCGCTGGCGAAAAACCTCGGCGCTTATAGCATTACCGTCAACGCCATTGCGCCGGGACCCGCCCACACGCCGATGACGGAAAGCTGGCTGCCGCAAACCGAAGCAACACTGATCGAGCAGATCCCGCTCGGCCGCGCCGGCCAGCCGATCGATATCGCCAACGCGGCCTTGTTCCTGGCATCCGACGAAGCGTCCTACATCACCGGCCAATGCCTCGATGTGAATGGCGGCCTGACTTTTAGCTGACGGGAGAGATCGTTATGGCGACCATCGATACCAACACCGCATCCTTAGAAAGCATCGGTGCCGCGTTGCGCGATGGCGACTTGAGTGCCACCGAGCTCGCCGACTGGGCGATCGACAACCACGAACGCCGCGGCGAGGCGTTTCACGCCTATAAGACCTGGGACCCGGAGAAACTGCGGACGCAAGCGGCGGCGGCCGACGCGGTGTTCGCCGCCGACGTCGATCTGGGCCCGCTGCAGGGCATCCCGGTGTCGGTCAAGGACTTGTTCGGCGTCGCCGGCTATCCCACCTTCGCCGGCTGTCCCCGGCCCCTGCCGGAACAATGGCAGAGCGAAGGTCCGGTGGTGCAGGCGATCCGCCACCAGCTCGGCGTGATCTCCGGCAAGACCCACACGGTGCAGTTCGCCTTCGGCGGCCTGGGCAACAATCCGCACTGGGGTGCCCCGCGCAATCCATGGGACGCCGAAGATCACCGCTCGCCCGGCGGTTCGAGCTCGGGCGCCGGCGTCAGCCTGGGCGAAGGTTCCGCACTGCTGGCGATTGGCAGCGACACCGCCGGTTCGGTGCGCATCCCCGCCTCGATGACCGGCACCGCCGGCATGCGTCCGACCGCCGGCCGCTGGTCGACAAAGGGTATCGTGCCGCTGGCCTCGCCGCTCGACACCGCCGGACCGCTGACCCGCTCGGCGGCCGACCTGGCGCTCGCCTTCGCTGCCATCGACCCGGTGATCGACGCGCCGGCCTTGGCGTTTACAGCGCGACAAGCAACCGCCGAGCTGGCC
Source organism: Alphaproteobacteria bacterium (assembly GCA_041633145.1). Classification (GTDB taxonomy): domain Bacteria; phylum Pseudomonadota; class Alphaproteobacteria; order UBA6615; family UBA6615; genus JBFKGW01. Next base: position 853 of record JBFKGW010000240.1, on the reverse strand, counting down.
GATTTCCGCGTCGGCGTGTTCGACTGGTACTTCGACGACTGCGAACCAGGCATCGCCGAGGGGGTCAAGGCGGCGCTCGAAGAACTCGAAAAAGCGGGCTTGCGCACTTCCCCGGCGACGATCCCCCACGTCGACGATGTTACCGAGATGTTCAGCAAGGGCGGCCTGCACATTGGCGAGTTCACCAGCTTCATCAACAACGAGATGCGCGCGTTTCGCGACGACCTCGATCCGTCGGTCGCCATCCGCATCAAGGAGGCGGCGACCTTCCCGGCGAGCGAACATATCAACCGGCTCAAGGCGATCGACCGCATGGCGCCCGAGGCGAACGCGGCGTTCGCCGGCCTGCACGCCATCGTCGGCCCGACCTTGCCGATTTCACCGCCGAAAATGGCCGACCTGGGCAGCCCCGAAGATCACCTCACCGCCAACTTCGCCCTGGTGCGCAACACCAATACGGCAAGCCTGCTGCGGCTCTGCGCGGTGACCATCCCAGTCGCGTTGGACGCCGAGGGCATGCCGGTCGGTCTGCACATCATCTGCCCCGGCGGCCACGACGAAATCGCGCTGGCCATCGCCATGGCGTTTGAGCGGACGCTCGGCACCGCGCGCGAACGCCTCGGCGTGCCGCCGCTGTGCGCGGCGCTATAGATTTATCGCGCCTCAATGCCCCTCTCCCCCCGGGAGTGGGGTTGGGGTGAGGGGACTGAGGCTGGACCGTCACGCCAGTGGCGTGGCGTAAGCCAGCCGAAGCAATTTTGGTTCAATTTGGCGGAGTTCATTTCTGTCGGGCGACTTTCGCCGCGCTGTTGCGCGACGGTTCACCCGACAGCCCCTCACCCCGCTCGCTGTC
>JBFKGW010000239.1:0-4898 GCA_041633145.1 Alphaproteobacteria bacterium | reverse complement strand
CGCGCGGCTGGTGTTGACTGTGTCTTCGGTGCCGTCCTGGTGGGTAATCCGGACCTGTGCCATACTGATTTCTTTCCATGCGCCCGCGTGCGCCAGCAGAGCGTGGGGACCGGCCTTCTAATGGTGCGCGTGCTGCGCCACTTGGGCCCGTTAAAATATTGTTAACGAGTAGCGCACAATTTTTAGGCACCGGCAAGTTGGTGGGGAAAATTAGCTGCCGATAACTGCCTATGGTAGCGCCCGCACCAATGGTCCGAATTATTGGCCAGAATAATACCCGCACCGATATCAACGCCTCGCGGCTTTGTTACACCGGAGGTGCCGAGTTGTACGTTGGCAGGTCTTTTTTAGACTTTTTTATTTTGTGCGGCATACCGAAGAGGAAGATCGAGGCGACGCGCGCCACAACGACGAGCCCGGATTACGGTCGGGATTACGGCGACAGTTTACCTAATAGCGACTGCGGAGACAGACGGCTGAATGGCCCGCCGGATTTGGAACGGCGTGTTTCTCGGAAGTGCACGGAAATTACATAAAGATCAAAGCCTTATCCGAACCACCGAAAAGCTCGGTAACGTCGGAATCCCTCTCGCTCCGCCGATGTTGTCATGCTTTAGGGCCTCCGAACTTAAAGCGAAACGAGAGGGAGATTGCGCGCGACGAGGAGCAAATTAAGACAGTTGCGTCCCCCCGCAACCATCAAGCCTTAGCGGCGCCCAAAACCGGCCTGGATGGACCCAGGCCGGTTTTGTTTTGGCGCCACTTGGCTTGATCCCCGAAGGGGCCTTTTGCGTTCAAGCCCCGGCTTTGGCCGGGGTTTTGTCGTTTGGCGCCCGAATCCGGCCTGGTTGGACCCAGGCCGGTTTTGTTTTGGCGTGATTTGCCGAACAGCGGCCCGGTCGGCTGTTGCCGCGCGCCAAAAAAATTGTGACAAAAATTCGTATTGGGGTATTACGGCGTGTTCATATAAATTCGATTGCCAGTAGGTGTCGGTCGGCAATTTCAGCGGGTGGAGCGGCTCATTTCGAATTCCCGCATAAACATCTACGGAAAGTCAGCCGCGCGCCTGGCGGCACTGACGGTGGCGTATTACGTCGCGGCTGTCGCAGGCCTCGTCCTGCTGACTCAAACCAACAACATCGCGCTCGTGTGGCCGGCGACTGCCATACTGCTGGTCTATCTGCTCAAAACTGAGCCGTCGGAATGGATTTTGCCGCTACTGCTTTGCTGGGGTGGCGGCATCCTGGCGAATGTCACCATGGACACGCAGCTGCCGATCGGCGTCATGTTGTCCCTGACCGGCACCGATATTTTCCTCGACGGGCTGCTTGCCGCCTTTTTACTGTGCCGGTACGCCAATCCGGAAACGCTATTTCAATCGGTGCGCGGTGTTACCGCATTCCTGCTGCACGCCTGCATCATCGCGCCGGCCGTTGGCGGCGTGTGGGGCGGCGGCACCATAGCCGTCGCGTTTGGCGCGCCGTTTGGACCGGAATGGTTCAAATGGTGGATATCTACGGCGATCAGTGTCGCGATCTTTGCGCCGGCGCTGATGACTTTTTCGGTCGAACGGACGCGTGCGGTGCTTCGCGGTACGGCGTTAACCGAGGTGATCGCGCTTTTCGTCGCGGCGCTTGGCGTCAGCGCGCTTATCTTTTTGACCGACTTTGCCGGTCTGCTGTTCCTGGTAATCCCGCTCCTGCTGTGGCCGATGCTGCGTTTTGGGGTCGCCGGCGTCAGTTGGATTGGAACGCTACTGGCTACCGTCGCCATAGCCTTCACAGTGATTGGCCTCGGGCCGGTTGCCGCGATGCACGATGACCTGGTGGATCAGGTCGGCTTCCTGCAATTGTTTCTGATGGCAACCTACATTCCGGCCCTGATCTGCGCGGTCGTCCTGAGACAACGGATAGCAGCCGAGAGTGCCCTTCGCCAGGCGCAAAAAATGGAGGCCGTGGGACAACTGACGGGCGGAATCGCACACGATTTCAATAATCTTCTTACGATCCTGATTGGTAATATCGAAATCGTCCGCGACCGGATCGGTAGCGATAGTCTGTCGCGCGAACGGTTGCAATCCGCTTTGAATGCCGTGGAGCGTGGCGCCGACTTGACCTACCGGTTGCTCGCTTTTTCGCGTCAGCAGCCGCTCGTGCCGGTTGAACTGGATATCAACGAATCGGTTCAGCACATTGAAAAATTGCTCGAGCGGACCTTGGGCGAGGAAATCGAGCTCAAATTTATCGAAGGTGCGAATATGTGGCATTGCCAAGTCGATCCGTCGCAGCTCGAAAACACCATCTTAAATCTTGCGCTCAATGCGCGTGATGCCATGCCCAACGGCGGGCGGCTGACCATCGAAACGGACAACACACATCTCGATAGCGCAGAGGCAGCTGAGCAAATCGGTGCTGAGCAGGGCGATTATGTGATGCTCTCGGTCAGCGACACGGGTGTCGGCATGCCGGATGAAATCCGCGACCGCGTCTTCGAACCGTTTTTTACAACCAAAGCAATGGGAGAGGGGAGCGGTCTCGGGCTTTCGATGGTCCAGGGGTTCGTCGCTCAGTCGGGCGGTTATATAAAAATTTACAGCGAACCGGGCCAAGGTACGGCGGTAAAGATTTTTCTGCCGCGGTTGAAAAGCCGGACCGAGGACCCGGCGCCTCAGATAGGTGATGAGGAAGTAATGAGCGGAGCCGGCCGGTCGATACTGCTGGTTGAGGATGACGCTGACGTCCGCGCGCTCACTAATATGCTGCTAATTGATCTAGGCTATCGGGTCCACGAAGCGGCCACCGCACAGGAGGCGTTGGACATGGTAAACCGCGGCGTCGAGGTCGACCTGTTGTTGACCGATGTGGTGCTCCCGGGTGGTCTCGGTGGACGGGAACTTGCCGGGCAAATTTCCTTGTTATTGCCGAATTTGCCGGTTCTCTTCATGTCTGGTTACTCGGCTAATTCGGTCATTCATGAGGGGCGTCTCGATGCGGGCGTGAATCTCTTGTCGAAACCATTTCGCAAGGTCGATTTGGCGCGCGCCTTGCAGCAAGCGTTCGCGCAGAATAATCAGTAAAGCGTATTGCGGAGGATCGAGTTCGCGGATGTCGCGCTGCGGTTCTTCTAACGCGTCACGAACGACCAGCCCCTCTGCCCGGCGGCGGCTATTTCAAAACCGCTCCCGGCCGGACGCCCGCAGGCGGCCCTACCGGTCAACTATCGCTCGCAGCGGCGGCGCGTTCGGCTGAGATGGGTTCGCCGAGCACCAGAATATTGCCGTCGGCACCGCAGCGCGCTTGATGCTGTGGTGGGCGGCTGCTGTCACCGCGCTGTCCGAGCACGAAGGCTCAAAAAGACAACACGCCAATGAAGAATTTGATGACCAGCGCGTTCAGAATATCGATGAAGAAGGCGCCGACCAGGGGGATCACCAGAAAAGCCTTGGGCGACGGTCCGAAGCGGGTGGTCACCGCGTCCATATTGGCGATCGCGACCGGCGTGGCGCCCAAGCCGAGCCCGACGAACCCGGCCGACATCACACCGGCGTCGTAGTCACGGCCCATCACGCGGAAGACCACAAATACAGCGACCGCTGTGATCAACAGCATTTGCGCCCCCAGCACCACCAGGATCGGCAGAAAGGCGGTCGCCAGGGTCCATAGCTGCATGCTCATCAGGCTCATCGCCAGAAATATGTTGAGCGCCACTTCGCCGAACTTATCGATGGCGACGGGGTGGATCCTGACCTTGAGCATGTCCGAGGCATTGGTGATGACGATGCCGACAAACATCGCGGTGAGAAAACCCGGCAGCAATACGCCCTTGTCGAACAGAAACCGGTTCACCGAATCGCCCAGCGCGACACACACCGCCAGGATAAAAATCACTGTCAGGATGTTGAACAGCTCACCGGCGCGCCCGTCGTCGACGGTGGCCTGATTGTTTTCTGCCGCCGGGTCGCCGGTCGCACTGGGTTGCAGATTGTTGCGATTAATCAGCAAGCGGGCGACCGGTCCGCCCAAGACACCGCCGGCGATCAGGCCGAAGGTGGCAAAGGCAATACCGATCGCGGCCGCCCCGGTCAGGCCGGCGGCCTCGGCCTCGGCACCCCAGGCGATGGAGGTGCCATGGCCGCCGGCGAAAGAGATGCTGCCGCCCATCAGCCCATAGCCAGGATGGGCGCCGAACATGTTTGCGAGTAACACCCCGGTGGCATTCTGAAACACCAGGAAGACCGCCGCCACCAGCACCAAGATCGCCAACGCCTTACCGCCATCGACCAACACGCGGAACTTCGCCGACAAACCGATGGTGCTGAAGAAGACCAGCAACAGCAGGTCGCGGATCCGCAAATCGAACTGAACTTCGACATCGGCGACGACGAAAATGACGGCAACGATAATGCTGCAGATCAACCCGCCGGTCACCGCCGGCGGAATGTAGTAATCGCTCAGCAATCGGATTTTGCGGTTGAGATAAAGGCCGAGGTAGAGCACCAGGATACTCAGCGCCAATACATGCAAGTCCTGGATTTCATACTGGGTAAGTGCTTGCATCGGCCGCTGCGACTATTTATCCGGCAGGAGACTATAGAGACCGCCCAGTAGCGCCGCAACGCGGCGCAGCTGAGCGCGATGATGACCAGAGTTGCGTATTGAGATATGGACTTCGGCTACCGTTGCCGGCGCGCACCCAGCCGTGGCGGCGTCAACCCTTCAGCTGTTTTGCCGCGGACGCATAGCCGCCTCCGGCACCGTCGACGAAATGCATGTGTGCAGAGTTCGTCACCGAAGGCACGACGCAGGTCATCAACGCCGAATCCTGCATATGCATCCCGTAGCGAATAATTCCTTGGTCTGCCGCCTCGTCAAGCAATGTGTGCAGCCGGTCGGCCACCT
>JBFKGW010000238.1:0-4923 GCA_041633145.1 Alphaproteobacteria bacterium | reverse complement strand
GGCCGGGACTTCCCGGCCTCTCCGACTTGGTGGCAACGGCTCGCCGGCGAGAATGGCATCCAAAGATGGGTGTTTTATGTCCCCATTGTATTTTTCGTGCTGTTTTTTGCGGCGCCAATAGCGCTCACCGTGGTGTTCAGCGTTTTTGAGCGCACCCAGTTCTGGATGGAGCCCGGGTTCACGCTGTTCGCCTATGAGAATTTCTTCACCTCGGCGCGGGCAGAGAATTATGTGTTCTCGATGCTGCACTCTGCCGCTGCGGTGGTGATCTCGTTTGTTCTCGGTTTTCCCATCGCGGTGTTCATTCGCCGGCGCGTCACCAAGGCGGCGCAGCACCGGGTGATTTTGCTGTTCATTTTGCCGTTCATGATTTCCGAGCTGGTGCGGGTGTTCGCCATGCGTCCGGTGCTTGGCCGCAACGGCGTGATCAATTCGTTTCTGATCGATATCGGCATCATCTCCGAGCCGATCACGGTCATTCTGTTCTCGCCGATCGGCGTCGTTATCGGCGATGTGATGTCGTTCCTACCGTTTATGATCTTCGCCGGGTTCCTCGCATTGGAAGCGGTGCAGAACTACATCTTCGAGGTATGCGACGATCTGGGTGCCGGTCCGGTGCACCTGTTCGGCGACATCATCGTTCCGTTGGCGGCGCCTGGCATCTTCGCCGGCGCGGTGTTCATTTTCGTCAACTCGATGGGCGTCGCGCTGGTGCCGACGCTGCTTGGCGGCCCGGGGGCGGTCAACGCCGGGTTGATCGCCAATCAGGCGATTGTCGCGCTCGATTTTCCGTTGGCCATGGCGATCAGCACCATCATGATTTTTACCCTGGTGCTGCTGCTCTATATCGGCCACCGGTTGTTCGACCTCACCAAAGTGCTCGAACCGATCAGTTGAGCGGCCCATGTACGACGATTTCGCCAATCCCTGGACGATGCGTTTGAAGTGGTTCTATCTGCTGGCGGTGGCGTTCGCGCTGCTGTCGCCGGTGTTCTACACCATCTACATCTCGTTCAACGAACACGGCTTCGGCGCGCGCATCTACGAATTCACCTTCGATTGGTACCGGGTCGTGCTGGGCGACACTATCCTCGTCGATTCCCTCAGCTGGACGGTTTATCTGGCGCTGGCGGCGGTGGCGATGGTCATTCCGATGGCGCTGTTGTCGGCCAAGTTTTACAAACGATCCCGCCGCAAGGTCGCGTTCGTCGCGCTCATGTTGTCGCCGCTGTTCGTGCCGGCCGATATCATGGGGTCGAGCCTCTTGGTGTTTTTCAAAAACCTCGCCAACAGCTTTACCTGGCTCGGCAAGGTGCTCGGCGTGAATTGGTTCGATGGCTGGTTCGACCTGGGTTTTCTCACCGCCCTGATCGGCCAGATCATCTACACCCACCCTTACGCCTTCATCGTCATTCTCATTACCATGTCGCGCTACCGCGATCAGCAGACCGAAGCGGCGCGCGCCTGCGGCGCCACTGCCTGGCAGGCCTTCTGGCAGGTCGAGTTTCCGCAAATCCGCGTCGGCGTATTCTCATCCTGCGCCTTCGTCACCATCCTGTCGTTCAACGAGGCGGTCCGCACGGCGCTGCTGAAGGGCGGTTTCGACACCTTTTCCAACGTGCTGGTGGCGCAGATGCTCAACATCGGCATGTCGGGCGAATCCTACGCCATGGCCGGCATCATGAGTATCGTCTCGATGGTCGTCATCGGTTCGGTGATCGTCTACACGCTGTTGCGCGCCGAACGCCTCGAACGCAAAGCGCGCGCCATGGCCGAGCCGGTCATGTCGAGCTGATCGACGGCAAAACCAGACACCACTAGGAACCTCCGAAGCATGATCAACCCATCCGATACCGCCGTCGAAGTTGTCGATTTGGGGAAAGACTACGGGAGCGTCACGGCCCTGAAGTCGGTCAGCTTTTCGATCGACAGCGGCCAGTACTACGCGCTGCTGGGACCGAGCGGCGGCGGCAAGACGACGCTGCTGCGTTTGATCGGCGGGTTCATTCAGCCGAGCCGCGGCCAGGTGTTGCTGCACGGCCAGGACGTCAGCCGCCTGCCGCCGAACCAGCGGCCGACCTCGATGGTCTTCCAGAGTTACGCCCTGTTTCCGCACATGAATGTCGAGCGCAACGTCGCCTACGGCCTGAAGCTGCGCAAGGTGCCGCGCAACGAAATGCACGACAAGGTCAATTGGATGCTGGCGATGGTCGGGCTCGACGGCTACAACGAGCGCATGCCGCACGAACTGTCGGGTGGGCAGCAACAGCGCGTGCAGCTGGCCCGCTCGCTGGTGCTCGACGCGGATATATTGCTGCTCGACGAACCGCTGGCGGCGCTCGATGCCAAGCTGCGCAAGGATATGTGCCTGGAACTCAAGCGCCTGCAGGAAAAAGTCGGCATCACCTTCATCCACGTTACCCATAACCAAGAAGAAGCGCTGACCGTGGCCGACCGCATCGCCATCATCGCCGACGGCGATTTGATTGAACGGGGCACGGCGCGCGATATCTACGAAACGCCGCAGAAGCGCTTCACCGCCGAGTTCATCGGTGACAACAACGTGCTCGACGGTATCGTCGCCAACGTGTCGGGCGACCGTACCACCATCGATCTCGACTTTGCCAAGGTCGACGTTAACGCCGCCGACGCCCCAGTGACGGCGGGTGAGCCGGTGTCGTTTTCCGTGCGCTCGGAATTGCTGCGGCTGATCGACACCGACCAGGCCGCCAACGGTGCCTGGCAGGCGGTGCCGGGCACGTACCTGGAGACGATTTATCTCGGGCTCACCACGTCGCACCTGGTGCGCCTGCCCGACGGCAGCGAGGTCGTCGCGCGGGTGATCTCCGGCGAGCAAGACAGTCCCGACTTCGAAACCGGGCAGGCGGTCAGCGTCGGCTGGCCGACCGACCGCGCCCGCCTGCACGTGGCCTAGACTACGCGGCCGCCACGCAGTCGGCGAATTCCTTCGCATAATCAGCAATTAGTTTGCGCGGGTCCCGGCCCCGTAGATCTCCCGGGAACAGCTCGAACTCGAAGGGACCGCGGAAACCACCGGCCGTCATTTCGCCGATCAACCGGGTCATGTCCAGGTCTCCGGCGGCCAGAGTTTCGCGGCCAGTGGCGTAACCATTGTCGAACTGGATATTGCACATTTGAATCAGCACGACCTTGTCAGGCGCCTCTTTAACCACGCCCGGGAAGTCGGGATCCCACCATGAGTGATTAAGGTCGATCAGCAACTTCGCGCTGGCATGGGGTTCGATGATCTCGAGCCCATGGGCAATCGTGTTGATGCAGCCCGCGGTCAAAATTCTGTCCGGATGAATTGGCTCAACCCCCAGGATCACCCCCTTCGCTTCTGCCAGCGCCGCCATTTCAGCCAGGCCTTCTTTGACCAGATCATAGGCATCGGCAAAGGGCTTCGACGGATCGCCGGCACCGGCGCTGATCACCGTAAGCTGTGTTGCACCGAGCTCTGCAGCAATGTCGATCATTTCGCTATCGCTGAAGTGTGCCTTGTTCTCCGGTTGCGTGCCGGTGAAGTAGCCCGAGCTATTGAGCGACGACACGCCCAGGCCATTGTCCTTCAGACACTGGGCCAGCGCCGGCACGCCCATTTCGAGCAAGGCCGCGCGGGTGACGCCCACCAAGCCAATACCGGCTTCGGCGACCATCCCGGCAAATTCAGGAAACGGCGTATCTTTGTCACAGATGTAGTGGTTTACCGACAGTGAGTAGTCCATGTTGCCCCCGGTTTCTCTTGAAAATCTGTCGCGCTATCTGCCCGGCGTCGCAATGATCGCCGTGGTCATCGAGCGCGGGTCGCGCAGCTCCCAGCGGCCGGCCTCGACGCGGGCCATGAAGTCGCCGCAGATCTGATTATAGAGCGCCGGTTCCTCCAAATTGCACAAATGCCCGGTGCGCGGAAACAGCACCAGCGCCGACGAGGTGATGGTGCGCTTCATGAACAGGCCGGCGTCGAGGCACGGGTCGTCCTCGTCGCCGTTCAAGATCAGGGTCGGCACGGTCAGTTCGCGCATCTGGTCTTCCAGGTCGTACAGCGACGGCCGCCGGCGCTGCACGCCGCGCATGGTATTGGCCGAGCCCAGGCTCGAGTGTTCGCACAGCTGGTCCTCGAACTCCTGCCAGCCGCGCGGATCCTTGTTCTGGAACTGCACCCGGGTCGGGCCCAGCGAATAGACCTTGCCGAACACCGCCATGGTCTCGTTTTCCATGCGGTCGGCGACCTCCGTGGTCTCGCGGACGAACTGCTCCTTGGCCTCGGCCTTGGCGCCGTAGCCGCAGCCGGCGACCACCAGCGACAGGCACCGCTCGGGATAGGCGAGGCCCATATGCAGACTGGCGAAGCCGCCCATCGACAACCCGTTGATATGGGCCTTGTCGATGCCGAGCCCGTCGAGCATGGCGAGCACGTCGTCGCGCGCCCGGTCCTGGCTATACATCTCGGGATCTTCCGGCACGTCCGACGGCGGATAGCCACGGGCGTTGAAGGTGATGCAGCGGTGCGAGCGCGCGAAGTAACGTACCTGCGGCTCCCAGGCCCGGTAATCGCCGCCGAATTCATGGACGAACACGATCGGCGTGCCGGAGCCGGCCTCTTCATAGTAGAGCTTGACCCCGTCGTCGGCGGTGATATGTGGCATGGTAATCCTCCCCTAACAATTCATTCCGTATGCCCACACTGACCCTTCAGCAAGCCGTGCGCGTTATTTCTTAGCTTTTGTGGCGTAGCCGTACTCAGCCGCCGCCGCTTCCTCGGTGATATAGCCGTTTTTTAGATCCTCGGCGATACGCGCCGGGTCGCGCTCGCGCGGGTCGCCGTAGCCGCCGCCCCCGGCTGATTGAACCCGCACCATTGTGTCCGGTTCCAGGTCGATGTAGGGCGTCTTGCTCGGCAGC